>JBJKSW010000089.1:0-40963 GCA_046703525.1 Thermoplasmataceae archaeon | reverse complement strand
GGTCTAGCGTTATCACTCCCGGCTGATCGTCATCTGAAACTTTTGTCTCGTCAACAACATACTGCATTATGTTTATTGGGTTCTCTTTTGTAGCAACGAAAAAATTCATTGACTCAAGCTGATGGTTTACTACACTCTCACTCTTAAAAAACGCATTAACTATTTCCTTCATCTGATGCCCTCACTCACTACCACTCTATAGTACACTGATATTCCGGCTGTTGGACTCTTTCTGATAATCTTGATCACTGACCCTACCTTAACTTCTCCTGTTTTGTCCTCAAGTGCCTTAATTGCCGGATCTGACTTGTTTATCTTTGGCAACAAGTCCTTGGTTATTCCAAGTTCCCTTAAAACTTTTTCTTCTTCCTTCGAATCGAGCACTTCGTGTTCTGGAACCAGTTCATGGTTCAGGACGTTGAATTTCGCCATTTTATCACACCTCACCACGGGCCCGGGGGGGTTCGAACCCCCGACCACCTGGTTAAAAGCCAGATGCTCTACCTAGCTGAGCTACGGGCCCAGTAGCATCGAGGGTCATTTAATAAGGACATATAAACATTGGTCAGGATTTCCCTAAGTCGCAGAGATAGCGGACGAATGCAACCTTTTCGCCAGTCTCCAAGACAATTTGTTCAGATTTTTATACATTGTTCACCTTATCTGACTGATATGAAAGTTAATGTTGACGGACAGCCAAAGCACCTCTATGCTGTGTGGTATGAAAACGATTCGGTCAGGCTCATTGACCAGAGGAAAATACCAGACCAGATAGAGTTCTTCACTGCTAACAACAGCGATGAGATAGCATATTCAATAAAAGACATGGTTGTTAGGGGTGCCCCTGCAATAGGTGTAACGGCAGCATACGGCCTGGCTATGGCCAAGGCAAAGGGAGAAGACATGGAAGCGGCAGTGGAAAAGATAAGGGAAACGCGTCCGACGGCATTCGACCTATTCAAAGCCATAAATTACATGAAAGAGAACAACTTCGATATAGGGGCTGCAAACAGGTACTCGAACGAAATAATCGGCAGATGCAAGAAGATTGGGGAGTACGGCAATGAACTTATCAGGGACAATTCCAGAATACTCACGCACTGCAATGCAGGGGCACTCGCTGTTGTTGACTGGGGAACTGCACTGGCCCCACTGAGAGTCGCCAATAAGGCAGGGAAGAAGATTTCTGTATTCGTGGACGAGACCAGGCCAAGACTGCAGGGTGCACGCCTGACAGCCTGGGAACTTGAGCAGGAAGGGATTGAGCATTACATAATCGCAGACAACGCTGCCGGGCATTTCATGAGAAACGGAGAAGTCGACCTTGTTATTGTCGGCGCAGACAGAATAGTATCAAACGGCGATTTTGCAAATAAGATTGGAACTTATGAAAAGGCCGTTCTCGCAAAGGAGAACGGAGTGCCGTTTTACGTTGCCGCTCCAGGGAGCACCTTTGACTTCTCTATAGCAAATGGAGACCAGATTCCGATTGAAGAGAGGGGAGAGAATGAAGTCCTTGAAGTTGGAGGCGTGAGAGTGGCGCCAGAGCACAGCAGGTCCAGAAATCCTGCGTTTGATGTAACGCCTGCGAAGTACGTGACAGGATACATAACTGAATATGGCATATTCGAGCAATCAAACCTGAAATCACTTGTAAAGTTGATGGAAAGGGACCTGTTCATGAGAGTATCGCCACAGTGATTGCCATTAATTATTTGGCGAGAAATTCATCAAGGCGTTCTCTTGCCAGCTCCCTTTTTTCCTGATGATCAGTCAGAAATGCATTTATTTTCTGTATTAGTATTTCTTTCAGCTCCCCAGTGAGCAGTGATCCGCTTCTGTAGTCATCTTCTATCTTTTTCAGCCTGCTGTCATCCGGTTCGAACATGATTCGGAGCCACTGAAAACTCACATCAATCTCCGGGTTCCCACCTAATTTCCTGTGTTCTTCAACAGAAGCCTGGCCTCCTGAAAAGGCATATTTCCTTATTTTCCTCTCCACCGTCTTTGGGCTGTCAGTGACATATATAGTGCTGTTTGGATCCGAAGAACTCATCTTTCCTGATACGCCTGAAAGAGGAGGTATGAAAACACTCTGTATGCTTGCAGGCTTGTAATAACCAAGGCGCGGAAGCACATCCCTTGTCACTCTGAAATGAGGGTCCTGGTCTATCCCATGCGGAATGAGACAGGGAACATTCCTTCCCTGCCGGATGCTCTCTATGAATGATGGCACTGCCTGCATACTGGTGTAAAAGATGAATCCTATGTTTGTCGTATTATCAAACCCAAATGCTGCCTTCACTGTTGAAAAGTTGATTTTCTTGGCAACGCGGAGTGCCTGACTGTACATTGTCGCGGAATAATCAGTATCAATAATTATTTCAGTCTTCTTTGGATCAAAGCCAAGGGCGATCACGTCAAGGGCGTTGTCGAGCGCGAACTTGTGTGTATCTGTCAGGTCCAGAGATTCATCCGACAGGAATTTTTCGTCATCTGTTATCTGGAAGATGAGTTTTGCATTGAATTTCTCCTGGAGCCACCTGGTAAAAATCCAGGGAACAAGATGACCTATGTGTGTATGGTTGGATGGACCCCTCCCGGTGTACAGATAGAAACTGTTACCCTTTTCATACTGGTCGAGCAGCCATCCAAGGTCCCTGTGCGTGAAGAATATTTTCCTCCTCAGCATGTAGTGCAGCTCGCCTCCGGCAAGCCTCTTCAGCCTCTCCAGCAGCTCTTCACCGAGAGGTTCTGTGCCAAAATCCCTGATAAGCTTCTCATAATCTACAATACCACTGACCTGATATGGCGTTACCTTGAAGTCCCCATCCGATTTCATGTTAACCAGTTATCCGTGACGGATTTGATATGAATTCTGAAAAGAATTGTAATACAAAAATTATCTTGTCAAAACGAATTGTAATTTAAGTGATGACAGCGACCCCCACTTCCCATCCCCTCGCGGAAGATAGTAGAATGAAGGGCACAGCGGGCTTTACCGTCGGGTTCGGAATGAGACCGGGTGTTTCCCCGTTGCTATGGCCGTCATCCCCGGTTTATGCCAAGGAGATATATAATCATTTTTGATGCGGGGAATACCTTTCCTGTGGCAGCGCAAAACCCCGGGATGTATGGCTCTGCCAAAGCCTTTTCATTTACTGCCGGGAAAATATTGATTTCTTTTAACTGTTTCTTTATATACATTTATGTGTCATTCTGTGCCTTTCTAAATTATAGCTTATAAAATTTAATGCCATTTTGTAACCCTATCAACCGGTGATATTATTATATCGTAACAGGAAAATAAAGAAAAGTATAATTATTATATAAGCTATAACATTCACGTAGGTAAATGCTAAACGATGTCTTGCTTCAGTTGTTCTCAAAGTTTTTTAGGCAGGACTTTGGGAATTCCCTTATAATAAAGGGAAAACCGGGTGCCGGTAAAACTACTTTTGCTCTTGAATTACTGGATACCATAAGAAGCGAGGTCCCGATATACTACCTTACCACAAGGTTCTCTGAAGACCCACTAATTACAAAGTTCCCATGGTTACCTGACGTAACCTCAGGAAACAGGTCCAGGAACAGGGAATCTGTGGAAATGTCGGAGGCATTCAAGGGCAACCTTCAGATACTTGAAAGAATGATAGAGGAAGGCAGGCTCTCCATGGCAAGGAAAGGGGATGGAACACCAGGCCTTGTCCTCAACATTGAGGAGCTGCTTCCTGAACTTGAATCACTCTATTCCTTCGTTGATGTTAACATAAACAGCAGGCCGATAATAGTGGTTGATTCCATTGAGGCCCTTGCTGAGAAATACGAGATAGACATAAAGCTGCTTTTCTCCATAATCCAGAAAGACCTCGTGGAGGGTTCCGGAGCCAACATAGTGCTGATCATGGAACAGTTTTCTGACAGCCCAATGGAATATTATGCCGACGGCGTTGTCACAATGTCGTACAATCTAGTGAGCAACTTCCTTGTCAGGACTGTCATACTGGAGAAGCTCAGGGGCGTTTCCATCGGTTCAAATCCCGTTTACATTTACTCTCTGGAGGGTGGCAGGTTCCATTCCTTCAACAGGAATTCCATAGTGTACCCGTCAACGAGGGTGCCATACGAACAAGGGTCTGTTGAGAGCCAGCTGGAAGTCCCATTCGGTAATCCTGAGTTCTCTAAACTGTTTGAGTCAGAGAATGACTTCATTCCGCTCGGCTCCATAGTCATACTTCACAGAATGGGTAATTCAACTTCTGTTGACAGGTACGTCAATCTGATTAAGAACAACCTTATCAAGAGGACACTCCAGGAATCCAGGGGTGTAATCGATATAACCTCCGGAAGCAACGAAACATCCAGGACACTAGTTGCATCGCTCGATCCCGAACTTCTCAGGTATTATATCACCGGAGAGAAGTCAGAAAGGTCCAGCCCTTACATCATTAACATGAATGGAAAGGCAATGAGTGAAGACTTTCCGCAGGAAGTCATAGACTTCTACACTTCAAGCTCCCAGAGGCCGCATGTTTACATTTTCTCGACTGATTTCCTGTCATTCGTGTATGGCAACAACTTCTATGGGGACCTTGCAAACATAATCAATATTATCAGAACCTCGGGCATCATAGTAATAATAGCTGACGACGAAGAATACAGGAAGATATTCCACTTCGCCAACTTTGTTGTGCACCTTGATGATACCTACGGATACGTCACAATGACTTCCGACCCTTCAAAGCTCTTTGTATCAACAGTAGACCTCAATAAAGAGGGCTGGCCTGAGATCAAGCTTTCGATGGAAGTCTGATCATCTCTCCACGTAGTTGATATTTTTTATCTGCATGAGAGTTGAACTGTCAGGTGCATCGTAGTTCACGAGGACCCATTCCCATATCCTGATCAGGGCTGCTGCCAGCAGAGAAATGTGCCTGACTATCTCCTTTCTATGTATGTCTGAATCTGTTGACACAACGATGCGGAGCCTGTTTCCACTGAGGTCAAATACGACATCCGAAGGCTGGTCTCCGCCAAAAAGTGAGTCAAATTCCTTCTGTAGCCTCTCCTTCTCTATGTTCAGAAAGGATGACGCTTCACCGTGTTCGTACGAAAAAATTACCGATACGTCATCAAAAAGAACGAGTTCCCCCTGAAAAGTGTGTTTCCTGGCAATCATAGTTCAGCCCTCATAAATTTTAATTGACAATATAACATTTCCACTGCATGTTTCCTGCAACAAGAATGATGAGATTGAGGGCGACTGACGCACTGAGGTCACTTGCTGCCGAATCTCATATACAGCCCGGCAAACTTGTCATGCCTGTTTTCATAGACGAGAAGCTGAAGGGAAGGCAGGAGATTGCATCGATGCCTGGAATTTTCAGGCATGGTCTCGATTCTGTTCAGGAATACACCAGGGAACTTGGAGAGATAGGAGTAAAGTCGATTCTTCTTTTCGGCATACCTTCCGCCAAGGATGAGTCAGGGACTTCATCGCACGACCCGGAAGGGGTAATACAGAAGGCGGTTCCTCTGATCAAGAATTCATACAGGGGGCTGGTAATAACTGATCTGTGCCTTTGCGAATACACTGACCACGGGCATTGCGGCATACTGAAGAACGGTGCGATCGATGGAGACAACACACTTGAGGTTTACAGGAAGATTGCTGTTTCCTATGCAAGAGCCGGTGCAGACATAATTGCTCCCAGCGGAATGATCGACGGCCAGGTTGGTGCAATACGAGATGCACTGGACTCGGAAGGCTTCGGCAGCATTCCCATTATGTCGTACAGCGCCAAATATGCTTGATCCCTTTATTCCGCTTTCAGGGAGGCTGCCGGCAGCAGGCCGTCGCAGGGAGACAGGAGAAGCCATCAGATGGATTCAAGAAACTGGAAGGAAGCATTGCGGGAGATAGACCTGGACATTTCAGAAGGGGCTGACATAGTCATGGTGAAACCTGCCATGTTCTACCTTGATGTCCTGGCAAGGGCACGCGACACATATGTGCTTCCGATTGCAGCATACAGTGTCAGCGCCGAATACACCATGCTCAGGAAGGCGGTGGATGCAGGAGACCTTCCGCCAGATTCCATAACAGAGTACATAGGATCCGTATTCAGGGCAGGAGCCGATATGGTCATAACTTATTTCACGGAATATCTGCTGAAGGCCAACTTACCGCTGTGACAGAATTGTTTCTGCCCTTTGCACGTTTCGACATGCTTAAAAAGTAAAATAAAATAGGGGAACCGGTGATCTGAAAATGCCCGTATATTTAGGTATGAAAGCTCCAGACTTTACAGCTACAACAACAAAGGGACCGCTTGTCTTCTCTTCTCTGAAAGGGAAGTGGGTGCTGCTCTACTCACACCCCGCGGATTTTACTCCTGTCTGCACGACTGAATTCATGGCGTTCAGCGAGAGATATGAGGACTTCAAGAAACTTGGAGTAGAACTCCTTGGATTAAGCGTTGACAGCGTCTACAGCCACATAGCATGGCTCAGGGACATTAAAGAGCACTATGGAATAGAAGTTCCCTTCCCGGTGATTGCGGATATAGAAAAGGAAGTGGCAAGAGCATACAACCTTTTTGACGAGAAATCGGGAGTTACCGTCAGGGGCGTTTTCATAATTGACCCGAACCAGGTTGTCAGATGGATGATTTACTATCCTGCTGAAACCGGAAGGAACATAGATGAAATCATAAGAGTGATCAAGGCACTCCAGTTCAACTGGGAAAAGAAGCTCGCAACCGGCGCCAACTGGAAGCCGGGAGACACGGGTATAGCGTCTGCACCATCCACCCTTGAGGACAGCCTCGCGAGGGACAAGGAGGGCGCGGAGAGATGGTACCTGAAGAGAGTTAAATCTTAAACACGGGTCGATCAGTTGACCGATTGTGTGATGTACAACATAGTGATGGGTGGACAACACCCCTCCACTGTGTGTGTGGAAATTTCCAAACTTCCTGAATCCTTGAAGAGCCTGCGGACTATTATCAACTCAGAATTCATGAAAGATGAAATGATGGAATTCATAAACGAGTTTGCCAGGACTGAGGAGATTATGCCCGATGACAGGACTCTCGGTTTCATAATTGTGAACTCTGACAAACATGTGCTCTCAATTTCCATGAGCCAGACAGACCCGGATCTTGGAAAAACTCTGAGAGATATTTCTGATGAATACAGAAGGGCCGGATTCAGAGTGGATCTGGATCTTCCCTGACCTTTTTTCCAGGATTTCTGGAAGAAGTTCTTCTGTCTATGTGCTCCCTCAGTTCCTCATGCATTTTTCTCATGTGTCGCATGGTTCCAATGTATGTGATGAAGCTGAGTGCTACTGTCAGCAGAGGGCCATACCACAGACCTGCCAGATTCAATGACCTTGCCGCAAGTGAATCAAGAACACCCCACTCGTAGGAAACATGATGTACTGTCTGCAGCATAAGGTTATACAGGCTGCCAGCCACCAATGATAGCATATTGTAGAAGTACTGCGGTCCGAACATGCCTGAAATTAGCCTCGAACCTCCATTTCCTGCTTCATGATGCGTGCAGTGAAGCGATTATACATAAAAGATCTGGTACAAGATGGCGGGTGGTATTTCAGATCCTCCCGGAGACTCCGGTAATGTTGCACCGTGGAGAAAATTAAACATATAACCACATAGTCTTAAATATTGAATTTAAATGATCATAGCGAGATCATGTTTGATCAACCTATAGACTGGATTATCATAATCGCTGTTGTGCTGATTCTGTTCGGTAGCACGAAGAAGATACCTGAATTCGCACGTAATCTCGGCAGGGCCTCAGGTGAATTCACCAGGGGAAAAATGGAACTGCAGAGAGAGATCAAGGATGCGATGAACGCTCCACCAAAAGACCAGAGCCAGGTAAACTACTCTGAAACTGCCAGGACGCTCGGTATAGATCCAAACGGAAAGACCGATGATCAGCTCAGGCAGGAAATCAGCGAGAAAATAAATGGGAACAAATGAGCGAAAACTCACTTCTTTCTTCCTTTTTTTCTCATATCGATGAGCTTAGAAGCCGTTTTTTTAAGATTCTGATCCCTTTTTTTGGTTTTACCGTTCTTTTCATCGCATTCCGATTTAACATATATTATGCAGACCATGTTGCAGTCCTGTATCCCTATCCGGACGTTTACAGGAATGCGGCCGCGCAGTTCATAGGGGCACTGGAATCTCATCTGCTGCCCCCTCAGATGCAGATTATAGTGCTCAAGCCCGCAGACGCGATTGTAGCAGACTTCTATTCCGCCATGTTTCTTTCTCTGCTATTCACCATGCCAATCATTGTGGACCAGCTCGGAAAATTCATACTTCCGGCACTCAAGAAATCTGAACAGGATGCGATTACAAAAATGACTGTTCCGGCAGCACTGCTCTTTGCAGCAGGAGCTTTCATCGGAATATGGATTGTTGCCCCTGAGATGTTCATAATATTCTACATGTTTGACCTTGGCCTCGGCGCCACAGCTTACCTTAGCCTTTCAAGTTTTGTGAGTTTCGTCCTCATATATGTGGCGTCTTTCGGCCTGTCCTTTGAACTCCCTGTAATCATGGTCGGGTTGACACGTGTTGGACTTATCAAGTCTGAATTCTGGAAAAAGAACTGGAGATATGCAGTGGTTGCAGCTCTTGTCTTTGGAATGATATTCTCACCCGGTGCATTCGGGTTCACAATGGTACTGATGGCACTTCCGATCATAATTCTCTATTTCGGTGGAATTTACTTCGCCAGGCGCGTGGAAAGAAAATACAGGAAGAGCGACGACTTACAGGTTGTTTCTGAAGGCCTCTAGTTCCTTCAGCCTTATTCTTTCCGGTTCCAGTATGTTGAAGATGTAGCTGTCAGGGTTGCCGGCCTCCATCTTTCTGATTCCCTTGTAATATGACCGCATCCTGTTGTCAATCGCTTCAATGAGCGAAATGGCCGCGTCAGTGAAACCTGAGTCGTGGACGGTTTCCGAAAAAAGGCTTGTGCGCGGGTCGCCGGAAGAAATTATCTCACCCGAAAAGAAGAGGTCTGTGAGGGGCTTTCCGTAGTCTGAGCCAAGACGCTGGAGTATTCCGGTGAGCGGGGGCATTCCAAAAAGTGAGTCGGGAAATCCGAATTTTGAGTCCTTTGCTGCGTATATCCTGTCGCACGAAAGTGCAATTTCAAAGGCGAGGCCCAGGCAGTATCCAGATACAACTGCATAAACAGGTTTGTCCACGGATTCAATAATTCTCCTGAGCACGAATGATAGGTCCTGTATCTCTTTCATGTACGCGTGTTCCTTCACGCGAACGCACGACGTGTCGAAACCCCTTGAGAAATCTTTTCCTTCTGACCTGAGTATTATGAATTCTATGCCTGGCTGAATCATGCTGAATGCTGACACCAGATCCTGAACGACTTCCACGTCCATTATGTTGTGAATTCCGTTGTGGATCACCACTTCCGTGTATGATTCGTGCCTTGCGAGCTCAACCTTTTCCCTGTTGTTTACGCGTACGCTTTCTGCCATGATATCAGTACATAGTGAGGTTGAACTTCCTGTCCATTTCCCTGTAGCGTTCCAGCGTCGTTATGCCAAGTATTTCGGAGAGCTTCTTCATGTTATCAGAGTGTGTTTCATCGAAGAGTTCACGCTCAAGGAAAAGTCGCTTGCGCTCTGCACTGAAAATTATATTCTCGCCGTGCTTCTTAAGGCAGTGTATGCATTCGGCCGCCGACTCAGGGTCATCCTTCAGTTCAAGAAAGCATTCTTCATAGCTCATGCGTCGCCACACCTCTTTTCGTCATATGCAGGGTAAGTAACATTGTACCTGTCAATTGAATATTCAAGCATGAAGAGAAAGGATTCAGAGTACTTTTCCATGTCAACCTCAGGAAGAAGTTCCCTCACGCTGTCTGAAAGCATAATGGTCCTCAACCCGGTGAGGCTTCCTTCACCTGAGAGCACTGACTTCAGTGCATCAAGCAGTTTCACGTAGTCTGAGCAACTTACATTCTTAGTGGCATAATAGGAAGCATTTGCCCTGTTCCTGGCTGAATCTATTTTCCACATCACGTCCCTGATGTCCCCCATCATAAGGGACGTCCTGATAATCTCAAAGTCCCCGAGAATGTTCATGGTATGAAACCTCCCGAAACGGGTATGAGGGTATTGAAGAGCGGATAATAAAGGCCAAGGAATACAGTTATTGCAGCAGTAACGTAAATCGGCACCCTCGAGCCAATTCCGAGTTCGAACTGGTCTTCTCCTGTTCTGTCCCTGGCATACATGTATATCATTATTCTGAAGTAGTAGAACACTGAAATTGAACTGTTGAGGACAGCTATTATACCGAGCCACCAAAGGTTCCCCTGGAACAGTGAAAGGAACAGGTAGAACTTTGCCAGAAAACCTCCGGTCAGCGGTACGCCGGCCAGTGCCAGGAGGAGTATCGAGAAGCTCAGTGCCGTAACAGGTGCTGCCTTTGCGAGCCCGGATATGTCGTCAAGGGTTGCATCCTCCTTCTTTACCACGTTAATGGTCAGGAAGGAGCCCGCCTTCATGAATATGTAAACGAGAGAGTAGTACATTCCTGCTGTGAGTGCATACTTGTATGCGGACGAGCTGGTGCCGGCGAATGCTATAACCACAACGGACAATATGAGATATCCTGCCTGTGCAACACTCGAATAAGCGAGAATCCTCTTGATTCCTTTTTGTGCAAGGGCAGCTATGTTTGCGTAAGTCATGCTGAGAACTGCAAGTATCAGGAAGAAGTAGTACACATCCTTCTGCATTCCTGCAAAACCTATGAGGAAGAGTTTCAGTATGATCAGGTAGGCGACAAGCTTGCTCCCGGTCGAAAGAAATGCAGAAACTGAATTCTCCGTTCCGTCGTAAGTGTCAAGGGCCCACTGGTGCATTGGAAAAATCGCCAGCTTGAAGCCGAAGCCGATTACAAGGAAGGCTATTGCAATTAATGCGCCGGAACTGTTTGAGAGGTTGATATTGGAAAGGAGGTTGAAAGTCCCGTATGACATGAAGAAATACGAAAGCCCGAAAATTATGAACGATGTTGAAACGACTCCCATGAAGAAGTATTTCGTGGCCGATTCCAGGCTCCTCTTGTTCTTCCTGAACGCAGCCAGGACGTATGTGCCTATGCTCACAGCCTCAAAAGATATGAACAGGACAATGAGGTTGTATGAGAATGCTGCAATGATCATCCCGACGGCCACGAAAAGAAGGAGCGCAAAGAATATTTCTGATTTCCTTTCAAGACCCCGCAGTGCGGGAAACACTACAAGCAGCGCAGAAATTACGAACACAACGGCAAAGAACGAAGTGAAGCTGTTTATGTAATAATCGTAGAAGACTTCGCCCGAATTCATGTAGTAGAGTATGAAAACAATTGAGAGTGCGAGAGCAGCAAAAGTGATTGATGCAAATGCTTTCCTGTTGGCTGAGAAAGTCCCCAGGAAAAGAAGTATGAAGCCGGTTATGCCAAGTATCAGAAGCGGTATAAAATAGCTTACAGCAGATATTCCAGTGGCGATCATGAGAAACCTCCAAGGTAGTTTACAAACAGATTGAAGAACAGGTTGGGGAACAGTCCGAGAATTACAATCAGTATAGCAAGAAGCAGGAACATGGCGAACTCAACACGGGTTATGTCCTTTATGCCCCCCAGAGTTTCATTGTAAGGGCCGTATAGCGCCCTCTGGGCTGTCCACACATGGTACGATGCTGTGATGAGCATTGCGAAAATCACTATGAATACCAGATAGCCGATGTATTCGTAAGATCCAACGACTATCGAGAATTCGCCGATGAAGCCTGCAAGCCCGGGCAGCCCCAGCGAAGCCATCAGACCCACAAGGAACAGTGAAGATGCCTTCGGAGCCTGCCTGTGTATACCGCCCAGTTCGTATACGTGTTCCCTTCCCGTCTTCAGGTATATTATGTAAAGTACGGAAAAGACAAGAACCATGATGAGGGCGTGCGCAATCATCTGGTACATTCCGCCGGACAGGTCAATAACAGCACTGCTGGCACCGGAAACAGGTATAATACCGCCCAGTGCATTAATTCCGGACCCGAATGACAGTGTTATGAAGCCCATGGCGGCTGCACTTGCATAAGCCATCATTCTCTTTATGTTGACCTGGAACATTGCTGAAAGTGCGAAGTATACCATGCTGACAATGCCAAGCGCTATGAGAAGGTCTGACGGGAATCCCTTGAGTATCGGCCAGAGCGGAAACAGTATGCCGAAGAACCCGTAACCTCCCATGAGGGAGAGTGCCCCTGTCAGAACAATTGTAACCGGATATGGCGACTTCTCGTAAGAATCAGGGAACCATGCGTGCACGGGGAAAGCGGGCATCTTGACCAGGAAAGCAAGGAAAAAGCCGAAAAAGATGAAATCCCTGTCGAATGGCGTGAGCTGATTGAAGAACCCTGTGCTCATCAGCGTAGATATGTTCAGCGTTATTGTGTTGTGCTGAATGTCGTAGTAGCTGTAGAGCGAAAATATCGAAAGAAGCATGAATATTGAGCCCACCTGCGTGTAGACGAAGAACTTGAGCGCTACTCTTCCAGTACTGTCTCCACTGTGCCTGCTTATCATGAAGTACACGGGAATCAGAACGACTTCCCAGAAAATGTAGAAGAACAGGAAGTCCCTTGAAACCAGCAGTCCGATCATGCCAAACTCAGCGAACAGCATCAGGCCGTAGAATGAGGCTGGAAACTGTTCTTTGGCCGCAATGGCAATGGCTGCCAGGAATATAACTGCGGTAACAATTATCAGGGGAGCTGTAAAGCCGCTCACTGCTATGGAAAATGATATCCCTGTCGCACCCGGGATAGAATAGCTCTCCTGTGACAGGAATCCACCTGTATATCCTCCCCCGAAAGTTGCAATTGTGAAGATTGAGAATATGCCCAGAACTATTATTGAAGTTGCAAGCGAAAATGTCCACGAGTTCTTCCTGAAGAAGAAAGCAAGAAAAGACGAAGCTGCAATGTAAAGCAGCATTAATCCAAGATACATCAGAAACCTCCCAGAAGTTCAACTATTATCAGAATTACTGCGACACTGATGACAAGGAAAACAAAATAGTTTTCAAGAACGCCACTCTGCAGCTTCCTGAAGAATGTTCCGAGCCTGATGACGCCGCTTCCGAACGATTCATTTGATTTGTTGTATCCCTTCTCAAATCTGCCGAATGCGGAGGATACAGGATATATTACCCGCTCTGCGATCACGTTTGTGAAAAGGAAGTCCAGGTAATACTTGTTCTTCACGACACGGTAGACAGGATTCTTTTCCAGCTTCATTGTCTTCCACCTGTCTGTTCCAAAGAACAGGTATGCTACACCTATTCCCAGAAGTGCGAACACAAGCGGAAGGTAATCATAGACAAGCGGCACATCCGGCCTGAAGTATCCCGGTGTAAAATATGAGTAGAAGCCGCCCTGGAATATGCCGAACACAAGTGAAAGCACTGCAAGCGCTGCTACAGGCAGCAGGGCCCATACGGGTGCATCCTTCGCGTGTTCTGCAAGGAAAGATCTCGGCTTTCCGATCGCCACAAGGAAGAACATCCTGAATGTGTAGAGGGCAGTGAAGAATTCTCCGAACAGGACGAAAAGGTACGGCAGAAGAGCTGCGAACGTCCCGTAGTGCGTGAAATATGCGTATGCGCCTGAAACGATCTCTCCCTTCGAGAAGAAGCCCGCTGTAGGCGGAATTCCTGAAAGCGTAAGGCTGCCGATGAACATAAGCGTGACTGCAAACGGCATTCTTCTCCACAGCCCGCCCATATCCTTGAGGTTCCTCAGGTCCATGAGTGCCAGGAGTATTGCTCCGGCTGACATGAAGAGCGTTGCCTTGAAGAAAGCATGCACCATGAGCTGGTAAATTGAATAGGAAATTGCGCTGACACCGACAACCTGCCCCAGGCCAAGAGCAGTCATCATGTACCCGAGCTGGCTTATTGTGGAATAGGCAAGCACTCTCTTGACGTCGTTTACAACAATGCCGAGGGTTCCGGCATAGATGGCCGTGAACGAACCGATTATAAGAACTGCGTATATGGCAAAGGAGGAAGTGTCCAGAAATAGAGGATAGACACGTGCAACCAGGTAGACTCCGGCGGTAACCATCGTGGCTGCATGGATAAGGGCAGAAACAGTGGTCGGGCCTTCCATCGCATCCGGAATCCAGACGTGCAGGGGGAACTGCGAGGATTTGCCTATGGCACCTCCCAGCAGGAGAACGGCTACTAGAGCCATTTTGAAAGAGCCCACTGCCGGGTAGACGGTAGAGATTGTGTTGCTGTTAAGAAGGTACGGTATGCTGAGCGGGTTCGTAGTGATTGGTGCAAGGAACGTGTATAAGAGCGCAAGGCCCACAAGGAAGAGCATGTCTCCCACCCTGGTCACAATGAACGCCTTCTTGGCCGCAGCAGCCGCGTTGGGCTTGAAGTACCAGAAACCTATGAGAAGGTACGAACACACTCCGACCAGTTCCCAGAACAGGAAGAAGAATACGAGGTTGGACGCAACCACCAGTCCGAGCATTCCAGCAGTGAAAAGTGCGGTCTCTGCGAAATATATGCTCTTGTTTGGGTCTTTTCCCATATAGTAGGTCGCGAACAGGTGTATCATCAGTGATACAAAAGAGACCATCAGTGCCATTGCGACAGAAAGGTGGTCTATGTAAACTCCGTACCTGATTGAAAAGAACCAGTTGTAACTCTGGTATATTGTACCGCTGCCAAGAGTCAGGTAAAGCTGGGCAGCGATTATGAATGATACAAGAATGGAAGCTGAACTGATGATCCCGGGCAGGTGTTTGTTCATCCTTCCGAAAAGCAGTATCAGAATGAAGGCGGAAAACGGTGACAGAAATATAAACCAGGCTTCGTTAATCATCATATTACCCCTTTATGTCCCTCAGCAGCGAAATATTTACCCTGCCGTACCTTCTGTATATGGCCACGAGCAGGCTGATACCGACAACAGATTCAACAGCAGCTATTGCAATGACAAAAAGGGCCAGTATGATCGGGTCCATTGAGAGGTATGCAACAGCTATGAGGTTCAGGACGGCAGCGTTTATCATAATTTCAACTGATATCAGCATCTTTATACCCACCTTCGAAGTCATGACTCCGTACAGCCCTATTACGAAAAGGAGGAGCGAGACCGTGTTCACATATGTCATATACATCAGACATCATCCTCCTTTCCCGCTATATACAGCATTCCGATTATGCCTCCTACGAGAACCAGGGAAAGCAGTTCGAACGGCACCACATATCTGCTGAACAGGTATTCGCTGATTGTCTGCAGGTTCTGGGATACCATGTTGAACTGCACCGCTGTCTGTGAGTTTGTCCTCAGTATTTCAATGAAGAATATCACGAAGAAAAGTGCCAGCGAAATCCTTGCTGCATTCTTATTCAACTTCTTTACCTCCTGTGAGCATAAGAGTGAACGCCAGCAGCGTCACAATTGCGCCGACATACACCAGAAGCTCGATGCTTCCCACAAGGTCTGTTCCCATGTAGATGAATGTGATTGAGAGCGTGAACAGGAAGAGCATGAGCCAGACGACTGAATGCACAATATTCTTTGCGCCTACAGCCCTGGCTGCAAAGAAAACCATAAGGGCAGCAAATATCAGGAATATGATTGTATAGATCATTTTTTGACCTCATATTCGGGCTGTGCCAGTTCGTGCGGCGAATACAGGAAGCTGTTCCTGGTTCTAGAGGTCTGGAACTCGTGGGTAAGATAAATTGCGTCCGTCGGGCAGATTTCCTCACAGTTCCTGCAAACGGTGCACGTTCCGAAATTCACGTCCGGGTATATCTTCCTCTTGTTTCTCGGATTGTCCCGGTCAACGTGTTCCATTTTAATTGTGCCGTTGGGGCACACCTGTTCACAAAGCGTGCATCCTACGCAGTCGTCAAGCTTGAGAAATATTCTGAATCTGTATCTGTCAGGCATGAACGGCATCTCTTCAGGATACTTTATGGTGGTTGGCTTTCTGAAGAGGTTCAGGCTGAGCATTCCCATTCCCTTTAGCATACTCAATACGGGAGTTGGTTTCCTAGGTTCTTTTACTTCCTTAATCTCTATCATATTTTACCACCCCAGTCCCAGTGTCAGTACACCTGATATCACCAGGTTCGCAAATGCAATCGGAAGCAGGTACTTCCATCCAACGTTAACGAACTTGTCAACCCGCATCCTTGGCATAGCAAGCCACACTGTGAAGAATATGAGGACCAGTATGTAGGCCCTAATCATGAGCCAGAGCCATCCTATTGTTCCCTCGAAAGGTCCGCGGTATCCTCCCAGGTAGAATATACTGAGTACGAGCGAACCGAGGAAAATTGTCCCGAAAAGACCCATGTAGAACATGCCGAACCTCAGGCCTGTGTATTCGGTCGAGAATCCGGCCACCAGTTCGCTCTCGCTCTCCCCAAGGTCAAAGGGCGCGTATGATGCCCTGGCTACCATTGAAATGAAGAAAACGAATATTCCCAGCGGCTCGAGAATTCCATACGGTATCACCTGCGTGGTGACTATTGACTGAAGATTCAGTGCTGTCGTTGTCTTGGCAGAGCTCATCATTACCACAGCCAGGACTGAAAGCATCATTGGAATCTCGAACGATATGTCCTTTGCAACCGCCCTCAACGCACCGATCAGGGCATATTTGTTCTTGGAACTGATGCCTGCAAGCACTTCGCCTATTGGCATTATTGCTATAACGGCGAAGAGAAGAATCACAGAAACGTCGCTGTTTGTAATAGTGACGCTTCCAAAATACGGGAAGTATCCGTACGGAAGAATTGTGAAAGCAAGGAACAGGCCCGTTATGACGATCACGGGAGCCACCCTGTATGGCAGGTCGTCCCTTCCCTGTGGGAGTATCACTTCCTTTCCCATGAGTTTAAGGGCGTCAGCAATAAGCTGCAGCAGGCCGAATTTTCCCACTCTGTTTGGCCCTATCCTCCTCTGCAGCCTGGCCATATATTTCCTGAAAAGGTAAATCATAATAACGAGGCCGAGTGCAATGAATATGAGCATTACAATTGATTCAATTGCATAAGCAAAAGCGCTCGACCAGAAAGCACCCAGGAATGCGAACCATCCCTTAATGGTGCTGAACAGGCTCATCTGTCCACTTCCCCGAACACCAGATCCACCGACCCGGTAATCGCAACAAGGTCTGCGATCATGACGTCCTTTGCCAGTTCAGGAACAACTGAAAGGTTCTTGAAAGTGGGGCTCCTGACCCTTACCCTGTAGGGCTTTACGCCTCCGTCCCCCACAATATAAGTGCCGAATTCGCCCTTGCTGGATTCCACCCTTGCATATGCCTCCCCTTCCCCCCTGAGCCTGATCATCATTGATTTTTTTGCCTTAGGGTTGAAGTACGGACCGTCCGGAAGCTTGTCAAGAGCCTGCTTGACTATTCTGGCAGATTGCCTTATCTCCTCGAACCTGACAGTGAATCTGGCAAGAACATCCCCTTTCTGTGATATGGGCATGTCAAAGTTCAGTTTGTCATAAACAAGATATGGCTCATCCTTCCTCACATCATAAGGCACTCCGGAAGCCCTGAGCATCGGGCCGGTTACACCGTAGTCGATTGCGACCTCTTTCGTGAGGAGTCCTATGCCCTTCGTTCTTGAGTAGAAAATGTCGTTGTTGATAAAGAGCCCGTATATTTCCTCCAGCTTCTCAGGAAACTGCTCGAGGAATTTCCTGATGTGATCAATAATCTCATCGTTGAAGTCCTGGTAGACTCCGCCTATGCTCATGTAGTTTGTTTCCTGCCTGGAACCGCACACCTCGGTGAATATGTTCAGAATCTGCTCCCTCTGTATGAAGCAGTAGAAAAACGGAGTGAGCATTCCGAGGTCAAGGCCGAAAGCGCCTGCCCAGACAAGGTGGGAAGCCATTCTGCTGAGTTCTGAAACTATAACCCTTATCCAGAGCGCCCTGTCGGGAGGCGGGATGTTGAGGAGCTTTTCGGCCGCTTCAAGGTAGCCGGACTCCATTATCATGGAATTAACATAATCCATTCTGTCGAAATAAATGAGATTGTCGCAGTAGAAAGTGGTCTCGCAGAGTTTCTCAGCATTCCTGTGCAGATATCCTATTACTGGTTCGACCTCTTTGACTATTTCCCCGTCAAGCTTTGCCTTCAGCCTCAGGACGCCGTGAGTGGAGGGATGCTGCGGCCCTATGTTGAGTTCCATCCAGTCATTCATTACCAACCATCTCCCGCGTCGAATGTCGCATAATCCTCACCGTCTTCATCCATGTTCACGTACTGCGGGGTGTCCAGGTCATAATTCTTCCTGAGCGGATGCCCTACCCAGCCTTCGGGCAGAAGTATGCGCTTGAGGTCGGGATGTCCCTCGAAGACTATGCCCATCATGTCGTACTGTTCGCGCTCATCCCAGTTGGCACTCCTCCAGAGGGATGTGACACTGGGAACCCTTGAATCTTTTGTCTTGAGTTTCACGGAAATAATCTCGTTCTTTTCAAGTGAGTGGAGGTGATAGACCACTTCGAGGAAATCCTTCCTGTCAATTGCTGTGATAAGAGAAAGGTGCGTGAATCCCTGCTCCTTCAGGTCCTTCATTGTGGAAAGGAATTCATCCTTTGAAACACGAATTATTCTCCTGCCGTCCTTGCCAACATTCTGGTCGGAATCGGCTTCCGGCGGCTGTTCAGTTTTCTCCTCATCCGGCATAGTTGATCACCTGTCAGTTTCCCCTCTTATCTTCTTCTGCAGAGTTATGATTCCGTATTCCAGCGCTTCGGGGGTCGGTGGACAGCCCGGAACATACACATCGACAGGAACGACTCGATCGACGCCGAGAACAACAGAGTAGCCTTTTACATAAGGGCCGCCCTGGATAACGCAAACACCCATGGCAATCACATATTTCGGGTACGGCATCTCATCGTAAAGCCTCCTGAGCCTCGGTGCCATCTTCTTTGTGACCGTTCCGGCAACTATCATAAGATCGGCCTGCCTTGGAGAGGCCCTGAAAATTTCGCTTCCGAATCGTGATATGTCGGCGTGAGAAGCCTGAACCGCCATCATCTCAATAGCGCAGCACGCCAGTCCGAAGGTGAGAGGCCATATTGAATTGCTCCTTCCCCATTTGAGCGCCTCTTCAAGCGTCGTTGTAATTGCGCCCATTTCTCCTGATTTCATCATTTCAACCACCTCATATATCCTTCCTTGAATGCATAGTAAACGGCAAACAGCGGCATAAGCAGAAACAGAATCGTTTCAATGAAGGCCGTTGTTCCCAGGTTATGAAAATTGAATGCCCACGGAAACAGCAGAATCATGTCAACATCAAAAACCACGAAGAGCAGAATTATGACATAATACTGTATGTTTATGTAAGATCCGAACTCTCCTTTTGATACCTCTCCGGACTCGTAAGGCTGCAGGTACCTCTTGTCCTTCACTGGCGGCGATTCAGAGTTTGTGAGATTCCTGAGAATGTCCTTGAACTTCAGGCTCAGTTTTCCGTCAGGGTCGTACCTTCTCGCACCAATGCTCGGCAAAGCGGCCAAAGCGAGC
Organism: Thermoplasmataceae archaeon; assembly: GCA_046703525.1. Taxonomy (GTDB): domain Archaea; phylum Thermoplasmatota; class Thermoplasmata; order Thermoplasmatales; family Thermoplasmataceae; genus WAQW01. Next base: position 21,308 of record JBJKSW010000089.1, on the reverse strand, counting down.
GCCAGACCTATCATTAGGAGGATTAAGACAATCGCCAACGGGATATACCCGCTAAACATAGTTCTGAATCGCAAAACGATATTTAATAGTTTTTTGAAAAGTCTACAAATTTTAGCTATTTTCTAATCTCAGCGATTATCATTAAGAAACATTTTTATCTCATGAAGAAGACCTGAACACTTCAAGTGCCAGCACAGGATCGAATGGCCTCTCAGATTTCTTTCTGAGCTTTGATATAATTGTCTTCTCGCTTATTTCCGGTTCCTCTTTTCTGAGAGTGCTGCACAGGTCAGAAATTTCATCTTTCCCAAGAGGGAGCACTCTCCTGTCTTCAGCTATAGCAGAAATTTCGCCTCCCTCTGTTAGGTAAAGCCTCATGGCCGGCTCCATGGAAAGGCGGATGCTGCTGTGGTCGGGAATGGCCGAAGCGAGAGCAACCAGAACGTCGTTTTCGATCCTCCTGTCGAATTCCTTCTCAAGGGCAGGCACAGTGTGTATGATTATTCTTGCAGCTGTCTTTGGATCGGTGATGTGACACAACTCTTCAAGCACTTCCCTCTGGCCGGCCCTTATTATTGTTGAAGAGTCCTGGGGCGAGAGGCCGTACTCTTCAGACATGCCGGAAACCTGCTCCTCGAAGGATTTGGGAGCAAGCTTCATTATTTCTCCTGTGAGGCTTCCGGTGACCTCGAAAACGGGAATGTCAGTCTCAGGATACATCCTCTCCCTGCCAGGAAGCGGCCTGAGGAAATATGTGGTACCGTCAGCGTTCGCAGCCCTGGTCTCTGAAAGGTCAAGAGAGCACAACTTCTCCATCCGCTCCCTGACAGTTCTTATGAGGTCTGCTATTCTGCCGGACGGGGAAGCGATTATCGCATAGGAATCGTTTTGCTCCAGATTCAGGATGTTTTTCACAGAATTAAGCAGGTCTTCCTCAAGGCCGTAGCCGGGAAGTTCGTCACCGTGCATCAGGCCCTTGATGCCATATGGCTTCAGCGCATCGGCAATATCCCTTCCAAGCCTGTAATCTCCCTGCTTGAGCAGTCCGCTGAGACCGGGCAGGACAAAGGCGTAAATTTTATCTCCCTTCTGCAGGGCCCCCTTTATGATTCTGCTTCCTGAATTCTTGAATGCGTCTGTAACTTCCTTTTCCCTGATCCTGGTGCCATCGAATCCTCCCCTTTCCGAGAGTACAGAAATCGCTTCCGAAATCCCTCTCTGCCTCCTGCTCTCATTTTCTATGACATCCCTGATCAGAGAGAGCTTGCTGACTCCCTTTATCTCGACTCTTCCGAACCCGAGGGACATGTTCACATCCTGCCTTATAGCATCGGCACCGTGCTTCATCATACCCGTGGATGCAACCATGTATCCGATTTCCCTTGCCACTTCAACCGCATGATCAGCGTTTTTCATGTCCGGGTCTGTTGAGATTTCCACAAGCGGGATTCCAAGCCTGTCAAGTGAATATGATGCCTTTCCCCCTTCCTGTGCAGTCTTCCTTGCGGAATCCTCTTCGAGGCATACTGTTGTTATGCCAATCTTGCTGCCGTCGACTTTAATGTTTCCTTGTACACCAACCAGGGCAGTCCTCTGAAAACCGGTTGTGTTTGAGCCGTCAACGACAATTTTTCGCATTACAAATATTCTCGGAAAATTGAGGCATCCGAGTGCATAAGACAGCGAAAGCGCGGTTCGCACAGCATCTGGATTTATAGGGTGCGGAGGCTCTTCATCCATCTCCACAAGACATGAGTTCTCAGAGACTGTGTATTCGAACACCCTTCCCCTGGAGAGTTCAAACAGCGCTGCCCTGTCTGTTATTCCCAGTTCTCCGGACGTGGGGTAGAGTGTTCTTGTGAATTTTCCAAGGTCACTGTCGCTGATCTCTGAAGGGCAGCCGCAGAACAGTTTTCCTGTGTTCAATTGAACGTGTATTTCCAGTCCTATCTTAAGTTCGCTCAAAAATCTCCCTCTCCGGTTTTTCCCCTCTGATATTTGTGTTCATGATCTCCCTGAATTTTTCCACGGGATAGTTGGCCAGAACCCACATGGACTTGACGGCCGCCACCTCCGGAAGCATCCTACCGACAGAAAATGCCCCTGCCTTTTGGAGTTTCCTGCCTGTGGAATAGACGTCTAGGTTCACTTCGCCATAAATTGTCTGAGTCGTTATGATCACTTCTTTTCCGCTGTCAGTGAGTTGCTTTATGGGCTTCAGGAACCGTTCCCCTATGTGGCCGAGCCCGGTTCCCATGATCACCGCCACCTTAGAGCTATCTGCGAGCTGCAGGAATCCGTCCGGATCAGAAAGAGGGGAGAAATAGTAAAGCAGGACGTTTTTGTCTATCTTCTTTTTCAGAACAGTCTTTCCGTCCCTCTTCTTGAATTCACCAGCCATTTCCACCTTGCCGCCCGAAACCTTTGCTATCAGGCCTGAGCCCACAGAGGAAATTGCATCCCGCCTCGATGAGTGCATTTTTCTGCTCCTCGTTGCCCTCAGTATATTTATTGTCTTGTCCGAAGCATTACTGTGAAATGATATGCATACCTCGCCTATGTCCTGTCCAGCAGCCTGCACTGCTCCTTCGAGGTTGTGGAAGGCGTCACTGCTGGGCCTGTCTGAACTTCTCTGCGATCCTGTGAGCACCACCGGGGCAGCCTGCTGCTCGAACATAAATGCCAGGGCCGATCCGCTGTATGTCATGGTATCGGTGCCGTGGGTTAGCACTATGCCGTCATAATCCTTCATGTGCCTGTTGATCTCAGTGGCCATGCTAATCCAGTTCTCCGGAGTCATGTTCTCGCTGAGTACATTGTCAATAACCATCGAATCGACAGTGAATTTCTTCTCCAGTGTCCTTAGTCCGGGTGCCAGGAACCTGAGGTCCTTCACCGGAGTGACCGCCCCTGTTACGTAGTCAACGCGGCTGGCAATAGTGCCTCCGGTGTGAAGCATCATTATTCTTTTTTCTCCGGAGCCGAATGTTTCTATGGCTTCTCTGGATGCCTGGGGCTCGAATTTCTCTTCCCTGATAATTTCAGCTTCCTCCAGCGGTATCGAAACGTTGTATCCGTTCTCCATCTTGAGCACCATGCTGTTTCCGCTTGCGCTCACAAACCTTCCTTTGAGAACACTTCCTTTGTATCTGACTTCCAACATGTTTCCAAACTGCAATTGAAATACCACCGGGTAGTTCTTTGGAAATTCAAGCAGAGTATATCGTTTTTCCTAATCAAGGAATTTCTGCTCTGTTCTGACGTCTGCATCCAGGGAGACCATGAGGTCGACAGCATTTCTTGCTGCCTTGCCTCCCGGATGGTTATTGAAATAAATGAACAGGTCACTGTATGCTTCCATTTTTCCCCTGATTACTGAAGACAAACCTGCAACTTCATCTTTCGAGTACAGATAGTCATATCTCTCCATCTTTCCGGAGGTTGGATTCTTCCACTCTGAGTTGTTGTGCCCATGAAGCCTGACATAGGCCGTGTCAAGGCCGCTGCCTATCCTGTCGAGGCTTGTTTCCGGGCTGTCAATGTCAACAACGCCTACTCCTGCCGACTCGAGCTTCTTCCTGACATCATCGTTACAGTAAAAATCGCTGTTCCTGAACTCAACAAAGAATCCATAGCCTTCTGTCTCAGACGTTTCGAGCATCTGAACAAGATTGCCCAAGTGCTTCATCGTGAAGAACGGAGGGAGCTGGAGAAGAACACACCCCAGCCTTCCTGCCTTCCTAATGGGATACAGCACCATAGACTGGAAAGCGTCCAGATAGGTAGCTGATTTCACAGGGTCTCTCAGAACGAGATCATGGCTCAGGTCCCTGGGAAGCTTGACAGAGAACAGGAAACTCCTCCTGTTTTTGACTTTCTCTATCCAGCCGTTTACCATTGCTTCCGAGGGTGCGGAGTAGAATGTGCTGTTGATTTCAACCGTGTTGTAGTGTGCTGAATAATACTTCAGCTTGTCAACGTACCCCTTAGGGTAGAGAACGCCCTTCCATTCGTCATAGCTCCATCCGGAGCAACCGATGTGCAGCATATTTCACTTCATTAGCACTCTCGCAATGATCACCCTCTGGATCTGGTTTGTTCCTTCGTATATCTGGGTGATCTTGGCATCCCTCATGTGCCTCTCAGCTTCAAATTCAGTTGTGTATCCATAGCCGCCAAACAGCTGGACACATTCCGTTGTTACCTTCATTGCCGTGTCGGAAGCAAAAAGCTTCGCCATTGATGAAATCTTCACGGTATTCTGCCCTGCCTGCCACATATCAGCAGCCTGGTATGTTATTGCCCTCGCAGCCTCCAGATGGGTCGCCATATCCGCAACCATGAACTGTATGCCCTGGAACTTTGAGATTTCCTGGCCAAACTGTTTCCTCTGCTTTATGTAATCAATTGCCTCATCCAGGGCTCCCTGCGCAATGCCGAGTGCCTGGGCTGCAATCCCTATTCTGCCTGCATCAAGTGTTTCCATTATTATCTTGAAACCTTCATCCACATTTCCAACAACGTTCTCCTCCGGAACCTCCATGTTGGAGAATACCAGCTCCACAGTGCTGGAACCTCGTATTCCAAGCTTGTGTATGTCCCTGTTTATGATCAGGCCCGGAGTCCCTGAATCCACCACGAATGTTGTGATTCCCCTGCTTCCCTTAGCTGGATCTGTCACAGCGTCGAAGACAAAGAACTCGGCTATCCGGCCGTTTGTTATGAATATCTTGGTCCCGTTGACAACGTATTTGTTGCCTTTCTTCTCAGCCCGTGTCGAGATCCCTGCCGCATTTGTGCCCGCTCCGGGCTCTGTGATGGCAAGTCCGCCCACTGCGCCTTTTGCGACTCTAGGCAGATACCTCTTCTTGAGGTCCTCGCTCCCGAACATGAGAAGCGGTTCGGCGAAGAGCGTGAGTGCCCCGTCCAGCACCAGTGCAGTGCTAGCACAAGCTTTTGAAAGTTCCTCAATCACCCTTACAAGAAGTGCGAAACCAAGCCCGTTTCCGCCGTACTTTTCAGGTATGTAAATTGAAAAAAATCCCAGGTCCCTCATTCTCTGAATTATGTCCTGTGGAATTGTCATTGAAGCGTCAATTTCCTTGGCCCTCGGGCGGAGTTCCTCTCTTGCGAACTTCTGTATATATCCGAGAACATCCTTTTCAGTGTCTGTTAGGGAAGAATTAGCCATGCATCTCAATGGTGAAATAAAATAAAATTGTTGCTCTGTTTGAGTTCAGAGCATGCGACAGTGTGTAAAAAATAAAGAATTGATCACTCTTCCAGAAGCTCTTTCTTGAGCGCTTCGAGAAGGTCCGATCCAATTCTGCCGCTTTCGCTGCTACCGGGAAGCCTTGTTTCGATGAATGCGTTCTTAGACCTGCCGAATTCTTCAGCCTGTTCCGGCGTGAAGCGGAACTTCAGGTACTGGAGTGTCGATTCCAGAGTCTCCGTTGACCTGCCTTCCTCGGGGGTGCCTTTGACCTCGTTTCCGTCAAATGTCAGATATACGGTGTTCTCCACACCCGCCATCTTCTTCATCGACTTCACCATTGTGCCTTCATCCGGAAATTCTATGAACATTGTCACTGAGAGCGTGTGCTTCTGCGGAAGCTGTTCACTGTAGATTCTGATCAGGTCCCGTATTTCTTCCTCATCATCTATTTTTTCGAGGAAGATCATTTCGTTTATCTGGTTGAGAACAATTGACTTGTGTTCAAAGAGAAAGCTGAATGTCGCAGTGGTGACCCTTCTGGTGTGTTCAAGCCTTACCACTTCTGAATTCTGGCTTTCCCTGACCCTGCCGTATCTTTCGAAATCCAGCACTTCCTCTCTTTCTATGTTCATGGTATCAGTTCAGTCAGAATTGAGTGAAGAGAGTGTGTCTTCATACTTCTTCGCGTGTGACTTCTCTGCCTTTGATAGTATCTCAAACCAGTGGGCAATGTCTTCAAAACCTTCCTCTCGTGCGGTCTTTGCAAAGCCCGGGTACATCTGAGTGTATTCGTATGTCTCTCCTGCTATTGCGGACTTGAGGTTCTGTTCTGTAGTTCCAATCGGTTCTCCAGTTACAGGGTCCCCAACTTCCTTGAGGTACTTCATGTGGCCGAAAGCGTGCGCCGTCTCTCCGTCTGCCGTAGATCTGAAAATTGCTGCTACTTCCTGAAATCCTTCCTCGTCCGCCTTCTGGGCAAAATACAGGTAACGCCTGTTTGCCTGGCTCTCTCCTGCGAACCCCGCCTTGAGGTTCTCTACTGTCTTGCTTTTGCTGAATTCTGCCATATTTTACACCATTTCTCTTATGTCAGGATTGTATAATAAACTTTCTTCATTAATTATTATTTAATAGTCATTCTAAGTTAAACGTTGCAATCCGCTGTGCAACGGAAAAAATTGCCACATATGGAGGAACGTCGTTAACGCCCTGGCTGAGCTTAACCACATCTCCGTCGAAGGTAACCTTTGCGTCTGAATGAGCATTTACCTTGACTGATCCGTCCCTGAAGCAATCCGGTATAGCATCCCTCAGTGGATCGAAACCCCTGAAGCCGTCAATTGTAAGGGGAAGCACCCTGAGTCCTGTTTTCCCGTGGAGGCTGAGCGGAAACCTGATCAGCCTGTGCACGTCAGTTGTTACCGGTTCGTCAATTTCGGAAGACTCTGATGTGACAACCCTCCTTGAAATGGCCTGAAGCACTGTTTTGTCCCTCTCATCCATTACCTCGTACTTGGCAGTGCCTTCCCTGAGGAATATGTTCTCCTTCTTCTCTATCTTCTTTTCCAGCAGAACACCTGATTTCATTGAATTCACGAAAGCCCTCGAAGAATTCCTGTTTCCAAGGAAAACGTCCAGATCGTGAAGCGACTCGGGATCTCCGGAGGAAATATTTCTGCAGAATTCGGTATAGGAGTCGTCTATGAGCCTGAACCACCCCCTGAAGCTGTTCCTCTGTTTTCGCATCTCGAAAAGCAGGCCCTTCTGGTCCAGGCCTTCTCCGCGAATGTAGTTTGCAATCTCCCTTCTCGCATCACTGTCCAGCATGTACACCTTATCACTCTGCACGTGAACATGGTAGCCCCTCCCTCCGGAAAAGAACAGTTTCAGCTCATCTTCAGAGAAACCGAACTCGCCGATCAGGAACTTGTTCAGGAGCCTGTCAGTATGCTTCTTGACAGAAGACAGTATTTCCGCGTAGGTTAACTTCTCTGCACCTGGTATGTGGTCAGCGTCAAGATCAAAGATCAGCTCGGCTCCAAGCCATTCCTTGTCGCTCATTTTCTTGTTGTCCGGGTACCTGTAGTATGCAGTTGAGTAATAGAAGTGCCTTGGAACCGTGTTTTTTGCAAACTGGTACAGGTCCTCCTTGCCAGAAATTCCCCTGTGGCGGACCATGGTGCCACCGAAGGGTATGAACCCAATCTCCCTTGAACTGAGTAGGTCGGGCGGTGAATGGTCAAGGTTTTCATAATAGGTTGAAAAGTAACTCCTCAACTTCTCGTCATCCGGGTTCAAGTTGATCGCTTAAATGCATTATTAATATTAAAGCGATTTACATTATCCGGATGATATGGCAGGCAAAGTACTGTCCGGCGTGATCCTGATTGCACTGATTCTGCCGGGTCTAGCCTATGGAATGCATCCGGGACACAGTCCGCAGTCATTCGGCAATGATTCCTCATTCAGCCCGCTTAATGGAGGATATGCCAGCTTTACTGTCTATGCGGATTCTGTTTCAACCGGACTCTTATCTGCCCTGAATTCTTACACTCATCGCTGGAACTCGTCTGCTTCGGTGTACGGCAACATGATTCAGGTTGCAGTTCCTTCGGCATTCGCCGGAGCGGCTTCCGCCTACCTCAGCAGTATTTCCACTACTTACGGATTATCTTACTTCAGAGATAACAGTTCGAGTATTTTCCAGCCGTACGGTTTGTTCAGCCGGCTCTCCTCGTCAGATTCAACGCCGAGTCAGGCGTATCTTCCACATACAATTTATTCCGCCTACAATTACACCTATGCGAACCAGCACAACCTTACGGGAAGCGGGTCCACCATAGCTATCATTGATGCTTACGGAGACCCGTACCTGGCTTATGACCTCTCTGTTTTTGACAACATATCTTCACTTCCTGCAGTTTCCCTTACCATACACTACCTCAACAAGACTCCCCTCCAGTACAACAAGAGCTGGGCGCTTGAAACAGCTATGGACGTGGAATGGGCACACGCGTCCGCGCCAGGAGCCAGTATTGTACTCATAATAGCACAAAATTCTGGGCCCGCACTGACTGACGCACTTTCTTATGCCGTCTCCAGCCGTGCAGGAAACATAATTTCCCTGAGCTGGGGGGCACCTGAAAAGAGTGTCATAAACCAGACGGGTCAATCCGGCCTCACCTCTCTGTCCAAGATATACATGCAGGCCGCCAGGGAAAACATCACTGTCTTTGCTGCCTCAGGAGACAACGGAGCGTACGACGGTACCGGTTCACTGGCAGTCAACTACCCGGCCAGTGATCCGTTTGTAACGGGGGTGGGAGGAACTTCACTGTTCACCTATCAGGGCACGTATTCTGAAAAGGCGTGGGGAGGTTCAAACTCTCTGGGGACCTTTGGAAGCGGAGGCGGATTCAGCTCGGTGTTCGGCGCACCGTCATGGCAGAAGGCTCCAAACTTCAACAGCACGAGCAGGGGAGTACCCGACGTATCTGCTGTCGCAGACAAATACACGGGCGTTATGGTAATATTTGGAGGGGACGCATACGAAGCGGGAGGCACAAGCCTCTCAACGCCGATCTGGAGCGGTATTGCTGCACGCCTCAACCAGTATGCGCACACTTCCCTGGGATTTCTGAACCCCCTCCTGTACCAGATTTCCAGAACATCGCTTTACAATTCATCTTTCAACCAGATTTCGAAAGGCACTAACGGATATTACACGGCATCCACCGGATGGGACCCTGTTACTGGGCTGGGGTCCCCCAATGTAACTGGGCTGATGAAGAGCCTGACACAGATCACCGGAAACTATGGTTTCACTGTAACATCCAATGGGTCTTACAGTTCATCTGGAATTGAAGCTACTCTGGAAATTCCCTCTTCCGCAGTTTCGCCTCCAGTTAATGCCACTTTCCACTATTTTGTTACACTGAACTTGAATTCAAGCCACTACCTGAGGTTTGGAATCGCCATTAATGAAACAGGGATATATGCTCTGACAACGATGAGAAACGGTACCATGATGGACAATTCCTCAACAATACTCCAGAAGTACCCTTACCCTTCAGAGAACATGAAGATAGAAGTCCGCATGAACGGTTATTCCATCAATCTGACAGCCGGCCAGTTCCAGAAAAGCGAGCGTTTCTTCCTTCCGTTTTCCGGCTCTGCGAACCTTGGAATTGGCGCTTCTGTCAGCGGCAGCTACACCAATACTTCTATAGCGCCTCAGGTCAATTTCACAAATATAAGGCCGATCAACAGCACTTCGTGGAATTCTTCAACAGTACTTTATGAAACACACTTCGCCGGCATTTCTAAGGAGCCTTCCTACAGTTCCATTACAGGAGTGTTCGAGAACGGGACAGTAAATGTCAGGAATGGAGGGAAACAACTGAACGGTTTCGTTACAAAGGCCAGACAGTTGAATCCTGAGATCATTTATACCGCAGACTACAGCAACCCGGTGAAGCTCAATTTCAGCCTCTCAGGCACAACGGCCAATGCCACCTCATGGTATTTCGACGGTAGCAGGCTCCAAGGCTCGACTGCGACTGTTGCGGTCTCCGGTTCCTACAATGTGACAGCCACAACTCCCGGGGGCAATATCTCAAGGACAGTTTATGTTGAGGCCACATCCAGCGCCATGCTGAAGCTGAAAAACCCCGTTGCAGGCTATGCAGCCACCGTGAATGTCACAATTAACAGCATCTGGGAAAAACACCTGACCGTTTATTCCAACTACACTCTCAATTTCACTGCAATCACGGGAGGCAACACAATAAAGGTGGTCACAGCCGGATACCGTACGGCAAGAGTATCTGCCTCTGACGGCACCTTGACAACTGTTTCGCTCATACCGGTTGAGCCTGTTGTCAGCATATTTGTCTCCCCCGGGTCGGCTTCTGTTTCCCTCAATTCACTTTCCATCCAGGGTAAAAGAGGGTACTTCAGCTCAGTGGTGAATCCCGGAACAGTGACTGTCAACATCACCAATCCGGGATACGCAGGTTATTCGGAGAAAGTGTTTGTTGGCCCCGGACAACGCCTGTCAGAGGAGGTTCACCTGACTCCTCCTAACGGATCCGGGCTCATTCCTGTTTCCGGGATAGTAAGGAATGCTGCGTTTTATTTCGGCCTATCCAGTGTCTATGTCTACCTTAACAACACAACATTCACCTATACAAATTCCACCGGCAAATATTCCCTCTACCTGCCGGCCGGCAATTATTCCCTGCAATTCTCGCTGCCACTGTACAACACAACATCGTCTGAGTTCAACCTCACCTCAAACAGGACACTCAACATAGACCTGTACGGCATCGGGCTCAATTCTATCCCCTACTACTCAATCAGCGTCAACTATGCGTTCCCGCTCCTGTTCTTCCTTCTTTACCTGTCATGGTCCTCAAAAACACCCGTTTCTGACTACGTTGTCTACCTTTCGGCATCACAGAGCTTCAACACATATACAAGAATAAATGTGTCAGGGTCCCAGAGCTTTGCCATACTGGACATAATACCCCTGAAAACATATTATGTTCAGATTTTCGGCTACACTTCACTGGGCAAGATTGTTTCTAGCAATGAGATCATTGTGTCGGGAACCAATACACTGAGCCTTGTCATAAACTCCGTACTTGTTTCCGGGCTGGCGATTTATGCCTTCTTTGCCGTGAAATACATCAGGAAGGCATTCTCCAGGAAAAAGAGGATCTGACTACAGATCCTTCCTTACCCTGAGGGCTGCCCTGACCATGTTTTCAAGCTTCTTCTTTGCAATTTCCCTGCTCCGGGTCCTGAGGCCGCAGTCTGGGTTTATCTTCAGCTTGGCGGGGTCTTCCATTATGTTCAGGGAGTACCTGATCCTGGATTCTATGAGTTCCACTGACTCCACCGTGTCAACGTGCACGTCTGTTACGCCCACGCCCATGAACTTCTCCCTGTCGATGTCAGCAAAATACTTCAGAAGCTCATATGCAGGCCTCTTTTCGTTGGTCTCGCCAACTTCATAGGTGTCACGGTTTGCAAATTCAAGATTGAAGCCGTCTATCTTCAGGTCAGGTGAAACATCGAACAGGTTCCTGTAATCTGTGCTGTAGCATACGTGCAGGCTTGACTCCAGCCCGGGTATCCCCTGTATGGACCTGTTGATTGATTCGACAAACAGGTCCATCTCGTCCGGCCTCGTGGTGGCTGCCGGTTCATCAATCTGCACCTGCAGTTTCCTGCCCGGATATTTCCTGTTCCAGATTTCCTTCATGGACTTTATTTCAGAATTCACAAGTCTTGCAAAAGCAATTGCCAGTTCGGATCTGCTGTCGTATTTTTCGTTGAAAGACCAGTCCATGAGAGTATACGGGCCGGTGATTGGCATCTTGATATCCCTGCCTGTATTCTCCATTACGAATTCCAGTTCATCGTTGTGCCAGTGTTCTCCCACGCTCATCTCCGATACAACGCTCCCTTTCCTGTAGTACCTGTTGTCGAACGACCTGACCATTCCGTAAAACTTTATTCCGTCAATCCTGCGGGCGGGATGCTCGTACATCTCCCACCTGTACATTTCGCCGCCTATTCCAATATTTTCAAGGCCTGTGCTGTCAAATAGCCTGAGTGTATCAAGTGTAGCCTTCTCCTTGAGTTGCTTCAGTTCCTTTTCCTGTATCTTCTTCTTGAAAACTGAACTCAGGTACTCCGGTTTCCTGAAGCTTCCTATTTCCTGCGTCACCAGATTCGTTTCATCACTCATAGCTGACTACCTCCCCCATTATCTCTGCTTTTCTGTCAGCTATGCTTCTCGGCAGAAAATCCATGTATTCTGTGTGCGTTACTCCGGCAACATTCATCTTAAGGTTTCTCCCGTCCCTGTCCAGCCTCTGCACAATATCTCGTGCATCCTCGAGTTTTGTGTTCTGCGAATTGATGTGCTGCATGTAGATTTCCCCCCCGAACCCGGAAAATGATTCGTATCCGTTTGCAGCGGAAAGTCCGCCAAGCGAACGGGAAAGAGGAGTCATGTCAACTCCCCTTATGGAACCAGAAGTCACCAGTATTGATTCAAACTTTTCAGTTATGGGGAGCAGATGGCTCATGTCTGTTCCGTTGTAGTGAACGGGATCGTATATCAAAACGCGCCTTGCACCATTCTCTGAAAGGAAATCCGAAAAAGCACGGGAAAGGGAAGCGATTACCTTTCTCCTGTCAAGTGATGGATCCGAGTGGGACATGCTGAGAAAAGAGTGCGGCCCGGGCACAAAAGCGAGTGTCCCGTTTCCAACGGACTGATCGTAAACTGGGAAATACGGGAATTCTTCGCCGTCTCCTCTCCCATGCTCACTGTATGAAGGGTAATCTTCTATGACGGGTTGCCTGTAGAATGTATTGGTCTCCCTGTAGCGCCTCAGTTCTCCAAGGGAGACCCCCTCCAGCGAAAGAGCAAGAGGCCTCAGGATGTCGTGCCAGTTGGAAAGTGGATCGGTGAAAAGCAGATTCCTCTCTTTCAGCATGCCGATTATTCTGGTTTTCTCTTCCGCAAGCCTCTTCACGAGATCATCTCTGGCAACCTTCTTCCGTTCCCAGAGGTTGATGTTCTTGCGCAGCGTTTCTGTTCTTGGATATATTCCATATAATAGTGCACTGTACTTTGCCATTTAAACAGTCTCCAGTATTTCTTTTGCTGTTTTGTAATTTCCCATGGGCATGATGTGAATGCCGTCAACGTATCCCTTCAGGTCATCAATTATTTCGGTGATAAGCCTGAAAGATTCGGAAGGAAGGTCTTCCGAAGACAGGAGCCTTTCCCTGGCGCTGTCCGATATTGATATGTGAAGCTTTTCTGCAAACTCCACCTGGGAGCGCTTCCTCAACGGTATAAATCCTGCTATGAGCTTGAAATTCCTGTTCTTTATCCAGTCTTTTGAGAGATGGTGGGAATCGTAGATTGCCTGGGAAATGAAGAAATCGGCTCCACTTGAAATCTTTGCTCCAACTATTTCCTCCTCGTTGGACCTGAAGGGATTCAGTGCAGCACCCACAAGGGAATCATGATCCGGAATGTGGTCCTTGCGGAAGTACTGCTTGCCTCCTTTTATAGCCGATATGGTCCCAAGTACGTCGATCTCCCTGACCTCCTTTGAGCTGAAGTTCTGGCTAATTCTGTCTCCCCCTATGACAAGAAAAGAACTGATTCCGAATTTCATGGCGGTCAGCACCTGCGAAGTAATGAACAGGGAATTCTTGTCCCGCGGGGTTATATGAGGAACAGGAACTGCGTTCAGCCTCCTTGTGAGTATGTATAATGCCATCACTGGATCAATTCCTGGCATTCCCAGCGGGTTCTCTGGTGACGTTATCATGTTGACGGTTCCGTCAAGAATTTCCGCAGCCTTGTTCAGGTCATCGTGTCCGAGGCTCCTGTTAGGAACGAATTCCACAGACCTCACAGTCTTTCCGAAATCAATGTTGTTGAGTGCCGTGAGGCACCCATATTGACAATTACTTAAAACAATTATTAATAAAAAAATTACTGGAAGTAATTAATTCTTTTCAGTCCACCCTGAATTCAACATCCTGTGCAAGCGGAAGATCCTTGCCGTAATTCATAGTGACAGTCTGCCTTCTCATGTATGACTTCCATGCATCACTGCCGCTTTCCCTGCCGCCACCGGTGTCTTTCTCTCCTCCAAAGGCACCACCGATCTCGGCGCCTGCTGTACCGGTGTTCACGTTTGCCAGGCCTGTGTCAGAGCCAGCTTCGGATAGAAACATCTGAACTTCCCTGAGATCATTGCTGAATATTGAGGAAGAGAGGCCCTGGGGAACGCCGTTGTTCAGTGCTATGGCTTCTTCTATTCCAGAATACCTGAAGACATACAGGATTGGGGCAAAAGTCTCATCCTTCCAGATCTTCATTGATGTGTTGCTCTCAATTATGGCGGGCTTGACGTAAAATCCCCCCTCTGACTTGAGAACTTCTCCACCCTGGATTACCTTGCCTCCCTCTTTTCTTGCTGTCTCGATTGCTTTTGTGAATTTTGCTACTGCATCGGAGTCTATCAGCGGGCCGACAAGTGTTCCCTGCTCAAGCGGGTTTCCTATCTTTGCTCCCTCGTACACTTTACTGAGCCTGGAAACAAAATCGTCATAGATGGAGTCGCTTATGATAGCCCTCCTTGTTGAAGTGCATCTCTGCCCTGCTGTCGCAATTGCGCCAAATGCAACCCCTTTCAGTGCAATATTCATGTCTGCCTTTTCTGAGACTATGGCCGCATTGTTTCCGCCGAGCTCAAGAATAGTCCTGCCAAGCCGTCTGGCAACCTTCTCGGAAACATTCGTTCCGGACGCGACGGAACCTGTGAATGATATAAGGGGGATTCTCCTGTCATCCAGCATCTTCTCCCCCACTTCTGCACCTCTTCCGACCATCAGTGAGAAAACCTCAGGCATTGATTCCTCCCTGATCACTTTCTCAACTATTCTTGTTACAGCGATCGAGGTCAGGGGTACCTTGCTTGATGGCTTCCATATTATGGAATCGCCCGTTACCGCCGCAATCAGAGAGTTCCAGGACCAGACTGAACATGGGAAGTTGAATGACGTTATCACACCAACCGGGCCCAGAGGAACCCATTGTTCAATCAGCCTGTGAAACGGCCTCTCACTTGCTATTGTCAGCCCGTACAGCTGCCTTGATAGACCAACTGCAAAATCAGCAACATCGATCATCTCCTGGACCTCTCCCTTGGCTTCACTCAGCACTTTTCCCGCTTCCAGAGAAATGAGCATGCCGAGTTCATCCTTTTTCCTCCTGAGTTCCTCTCCTATCCTCCTGACAAGGTTCCCTCTCTTGGGGGCAGGTATTTCCCTCCATTCTTCAAAGGCCTTGAGAGATGCCCTCACAGTGTTCTCATAGTCCTCTGTTGTGGCAAGTTCTACAGAAGCAAGCTCGGAATCATCAATAGGGCTCCTGGAGATAATTCTGGCCTTTCCCCCGGTTTCTCCCCACTTTCCATTGTATACTCCGGGGTTTGACTCTGAAAGTCCAAGCGACTCAAGCGTTTCTTTTATTGTTTTTCCCTCTCTTTCAATGTTCTGTTCCATTTCAATCAACCTTTTCTATCTGATGGCAGAAATTCTGTCTATTACTATCATGGCAAGATCCATTAGTGTGTTCAGGTTTGGCGACCTGCCAGTACTCTGCAAAGATGAAATTGCTTTCTGAATGTATGTGTTGGCTATGTTGAAGGAATATTCAATGGATCCAGTTTCAACCAGAAGCTTCTTAAGCTCCTCAAGGGACGAGGATTCATCAAGTATGATCCTCTCCACCCTGTTTCTGGCCTCCTCTGAGACTTGCATTGAATGGATGACCGGAAGTGTGAGAGTGCCTTCCCTCATATCGTGCAGCACCGGCTTGCCCTCAGCTTCTTCGTTGGATACAAAGTCCAGTATGTCGTCCGTAACCTGGAATGCCATTCCGAGGTTGAATGCAAATTCAGAAAGGTCATCCACTATATTTTCAGTGCCTCTGGCAGCAACTGCAGCCCCTCTCGCACATGCTTCGAAGAAGTGAGCGGTTTTTCCCGCAATTATCTTGAAATAAGTTTCTTCCGAGAGTTTGAGATTACCCCTGTTCACGAATTCGAGAGTCTGGCCTTCTGCCAACCTGCTCGAACCGTCTGCCATTATTTTGGATACTACAGGCCCGTATCTGGACCCGAGTTCGTATGCCTTTGCAAAGAGATAGTCTCCAACAACAATTGCATTTTCCATCCCGTATCCACTGTTTACTGTCTTTCTTCCACGCCTGAGTGTTGCCCTGTCTATGATATCATCGTGTATGAGGCTGGCAGTATGTATAAGCTCATATCCGGCGGCGAGGTCAAGTATGTTTGAGTAAGGTTCATCGGTGGCGATTCCATAAACAAGAATTGTAAGAAGCGGCCTGAATCTCTTTCCACCCGCTTCTATTGTGTATCTGGACATTTCAAACAGTTCTTTCTGCTCTGTATGGATGGAATCCAGCAACCTGTCGTTTATTTCACCAATTTTTGTCTGCAAACTTGACTGCCAGTCGAAATAGCTTTTCATCAGGATCAGTTCAGTGGGTAATTACAAGACCAAATTTAACCGTTTACGGATGCGTATAAATATATTCAGCCAAATAATATGCAACTATGAAAAAATTGAGGGTTTAAAAAGGGAGGGAAAAGGAAAGGCGGACCCCCAGAAATACTGCAAAATTTTCCGTAAACTGAGTACACGCATGAGGGGCAGCAGAGGAAGTTTTCTGATTATTATGAATATGACTCCGCAACCTCATCTCTTGAGGGTGATTTCAATTGATGACACGTTGGAATCTCCTCTTTCACCGTGGAGAACTTCTGTATCAAGATTGATGCTGTCGTATTTCACTTCATGCAGAAACTTGTGCCTTGTAATCTCTGCAATATCAACAGCTTTGCTTATGGCTTTACCCCTTGCCTTGATTGTTATCTGCTCAACATTGTTGTTAAATTGAGTTACTATTGCCAGTACATAGTTCATGGTGGGCTTTTTACCCACAAAAATTGTGTTCTCTTCTGCCATAGTGTTCTCCCGCATTTTACAGTAAATAACGATATAAATAGCTATCGTTAATACAAAATCATTAAGTGTTTATGACATCGCGGCAGAACAAGATTAGGCAGTCTAACTGAGCCGTATAAGCGTGTCTGTGTTAAGCACCCCCTCTAGGTTCCTGATTCTGTTGACCTGTTCATTTATCACGTCGAGCGATTCAGCAAAGAGCCTGACGGAGAAATCAGTCTGCCCAGACCACTCATACACCTCCTCATAAGATTCCTTCAGCTGCTTAAGGACAGAAGCCGAATATTCCGGATCGACTTTGATGAGAATTATGGATATCAGCATCTGGTTTCCCGGCACTATGGTAAAACCCTTTATCGTGCCTGTTGAAATCAGCCTTGCAATCCTCTTTCTTATAGTGCCTTCTGAAACGTTCAGCATTCTGGCTATTTCTGTATTCGAAAGCCTTGAGTTTGTTCTCAGGATTTCAAGTATCTTCTGATCCTTTTGGTCCAACATACAGTCAGTCTAAACCCCCTTTAAATCTGTTTTGTAAAGTATCTGGAAAAAACATCGGGCAATTCCGGGTCCCCAAGTGGGCCATACATTGATTCTGAACACGATTCCATTGCCATGGATCATCTGTAGAGGCTCTGGTCCTTATTAGTGTCCTGCTTGGCTTTGGATATGAGATCTTTTGGAACCTTCTGCGGCCTAATTATGTTTGTTGCCTGCACCATGTAGATAGGGAGGCCGGTGTTCATGTCATTGCCCATCCTCATTATAGATACTATCTCCATCTTGATCTGTATGACTGCACCGTCTTTCAGCTTGACTGTGACCCATTTGGGTTCTTCTTCAAGGTCAAACTCGACGAGTTCTCCGTTTTGCGGGAAATTGTTTGGCATTGCCATAGATAGTGATTGATTCAATGGATAATAGTTATTGTGGAACAACTTATCTTCCATGTCGAGCCTGGTTGTCTCTTAAGCAATTTTCACTCTGTATGTTTCTGCCATTGATGTCCTATTTCATTATTTCTGCAATCCTCATCATATACCAGAATCATGTGGGAAGAGTAACTTTCAATAACCTCATAAGCTGACTGCGCGTATATTTCCTGGAACAGATCTCAAAGCATTTCCTGAAGCCCTGATGGAATATCCTCCATGTGCCCGGACAACAGACCTTTGGCTCCCGTTTTCCTTATCAACGGAATGAGCACTTTTGAGTTTGAAAGTGCTTTTTGCCCCCCTTCGTCCGGCCATATGCCAGTTGGGTAAAAACTCAGCTTACCGTTGATTCCGTAGGCGGAATCACCTACAATCAGGTAATCGTCAAACTTAAGTGCCATCTCGTGGCGGCCTGCAATGTTGTATGCCCTGATTCCAAGAGGAAGAGTTGTTGATTCACCATACTGCTGCCCATGACCCATATTGTACAAATCTATGAACATCCTGGCGATTTTCTCGTCTTCATCCACCTCTTTTATGTCAGGAAAAAACAAAGGAATGTTTGATTGTCTTGAAAGCAAAGGGCTCCCCCGAATATGAGGATGGTTCGTCATGATTATCGCTATTGGTTCTCCAAGAATCTTGATCATAGTCATGAGCTCAGGCATAGCTATGGGATCGACAAGCACAGCTTTTCCACCTTTCAGCAGCAAATGGGAATACATCATTATTCCGGATTCTGCGTCAATGGTTCCCCATCTGAAGATATTCTTTGCTACGGGTTCAAACATGCATGCCTGACATAGTGGATCCATATAACGATTACCAGGGGGCAGAATATGCAACCAAGCGTTTTAAATGGCTCTGTCGAGGCGCAGTGGGAGAATGAATATTCTTTGTTACGGGCCCAAACACGCATAACGCTTTCATTTCATAGAATGCAATTTGACAATAATTCATGTATACAATTATGTGTGAGATTATCATATCATAATATATTAATATGATTTTGTGATGTCTTGCTGTCAGTAGAATAGGTTACTGCAGTCTGATAGAGCAGGCTCTGCTGAAAAAACAGGTGACATGATATGCCGAATCGCATGGCTTCATGCAAAATAGAAAAAATAGATGAACAGGACATCGAAAAGTTTCACGAGATGTCAAGGGTGCTCAACATTCTTGGAAACAAGAAACGAATTGCAATACTGGCTGTGATAAAGGAGCACAAAGAAGTGTGTGCCTGTGAACTCCAACCAGCTCTTGGAATGCCTCAGCCGACCATAACTTCGCATCTCAGAAAGATGTACGACATTGGAATACTCAAACAGAAAGAAGTTTGGAAATACAGCTATTACTTCATCAGCCCGAAATACAGATCGCTTGTGAATGATATCCTGAAAGACCAGACTGGCTCTATTCCATCTTCCACAGGACATGAAACAGAAACTGAAGAAATCAGGTGATACATGTGGAAGACGGTGTTAAAGCCAGGCCCACTGCACAAACAGTCAAGGACGGTGCAATCGCTAATATTTCAGAGCACATCAGGAGATACCTGATCATATATACCATCATTTCTGTAAGTGCCGCAATACTTGTTGGATATCTTTCTGAAAGCGTCACATTCGCCAATAAAGGCCTCTTTTCAGACCTTGTTATACTGTTTGCAATAATGACAATCTATCCGTCGATGATACAGCTCAAGACCGAGGGATTTGCAAGAGAACTCAGATCCTGGAAGCCTATAACAGTCTCTCTTCTCTATGTATTTGCACTGTCGCCACTGATAGCATTCCTTGTTGGACCCACATTGGGGAATTCAATCGGTGCAGGATTCGTGGTATCAAACATTGTTCCGGCATCAAGCGCGTCCCTTGGTTATGTGCTCATTGCAGGCGGTAGCATTGAGCTGGCTACAGCACTTGCGATCGTCAGCCTCGCAGTCTCTATACCGGCCATACCGTTGATACTTGATCTTTACAGCAGCCAGTCTTCACTCTCGATTCCTGTCGGGCCAATAATGATGTCAGTGGTATATATTCTTATATTGCCGCTTATAGCGGGACAGATCACGCGTTATCTTCTTGTGAGATGGAAAGGGAAAGCGAAAGTTGACAGATCTTCGAAGAAATACCTATCATTGACCACTATGATCTCTATGCTTGCATTGGTATTTGTACTGGTGGACAAGGAAGCACCTGTCATCATTTCAATGCCGCAGATTGTGGGATATCTTATTGGTTACCAGTCTGGCATTATAATAGGCATACTTGCTTTGTCAGTTGTTGTCAGCAGAATAATGCACCTGTCTTACAAAGACCACCAGGCTGTTGCGTTTATTTCGGTTACCAAGAACCAGAGCGTTGCGGCTGCTATAGCAATTTTTGCCTTAACCCCGGAAGCAGCCCTAGCACCTGCGGTTATCCCTATGATTCAGCCAATTCTGGCAATCATTTACATACATCTTGAGAAGTCGGTTAAGAAATTATTCGCTTTTTCTTCAGTAACGGGGCTAACAACATGAGATTGAAGGATTTCCCAGTAACCGTTTTCGGTTCCGTCCTCGGAACGGGAGGAGTAATACTTGCTTCGAAACCGTTTGTTCCGCCCATTGTATTTCCAATGACACTGTTACTTATTGCACTGTTCAGTATATTCACTGCGATACTCCTGGTCAAGGCAATAAAATTTCCTTCAGTTGTGAAGAGTGAACTGAAGCATCCTCTCCCTGGAAACTTCTATGCTCTCCAGCCAATCTCTGCTGTTATAATTTCAATGCTGTGCATGAAGATATTACCTTTCAACATTGATGTCGGCCTTCTGATATATGGAGCCATACTTATTCTGTGCCTTTCTGTTTATCTGCCATATCATTTCTTTTCCAACATGACTGTGAATCTCTCACAGTTGCACGGTGGATGGTTCATAACACCAGTTGCTACAGTTCTTGTTACTGATGCTGTTCTTCTACATCCACTGAATGAGCTGAACATAATAGTCTCACTTCTTTTCTTTGGAATTGGTTCCCTGCTGTTTTTGCTCATTCTCGCTGTACTGTTTTTCCGCCTGTTGAGCCACGAACTTCCACCGGTCGAACTTGCTCCTACAAACTACATCATGCTTGCCCCGATTGGCATACTGATAGTGGACATAGTCCAGATATCCAGTCACATTGGGCAATTCTTCGGTTCAGACCTGACAGCCCCCGCCCTGATAATGAGCATAAGTCTATGGGGATTCGGGCTGTGGGTGGCACTCGTTAATATACTTATGATAGTGAAATATTTTAGAAATGGTCTTAGATTTCATATCGGATGGTGGAGTTACGTTTTCCCGACTGCTGCATTTAACCTTGCAACGGTGGATCTTTCAGCTCGCATTTCACTTTTTGGTCCGATTTCTTTAGTCCTGTACGTAATCCTTGTAATAATCTTCGTTGCTATTGTCGTTGGAAGCCTGAGAAATCTGCTTAAACCAGGACAAAGGGCCATATTCAAGAAAAGGGGACCTTGTCGCCCGTAGGACGTTGTGCCAGTCCAGCATTGCAGGTATGGCTTATGCCGGAC
>JBJKSW010000088.1:0-3839 GCA_046703525.1 Thermoplasmataceae archaeon | reverse complement strand
TCATATTTGCCAAGTTCTGGATTGAAACGACAAATATGGGCCCGGCGGCGGTTGCGCGGCAGATACAGAGCAGTGGAATGCAGATACCGGGCTTCCGGCGTGACCCGAAAGTCATGGAACGGATTCTCAAGAAATACATACCTGCAATCACAGTGTTCAGTGGTGCAGCGGTTGGCCTTCTGGCAGCCGGAGCTGATCTGATAGGAACAGTGGGACAGACAAGTGGGACAGGTCTCCTGCTGGCTGTTGGAATAGTGATCCAGTTCTACGAGGCAATGGGCAAGGAGCAGTTGATGGAAATGCATCCTGTAATACGCCAGTTCTTCGCGGGTGCCTGATGAGAGTAGTTATTGCCGGTGTGGCTGGTGTAGGAAAATCAACCGTTCTGGAACTCGTTTCAAAGAGATCGCAGTACGATGTTGTGAACTACGGAACTCTCATGTTTGAAATGGCAAAGGAGATCAACCTGATAGAGAACAGGGACCAGTTGAGGAAGCTTCCGGTTGACACTCAGATCAACCTTCAGAAGAAAGCTTCTGCTGCCATAGGAAAAATGGACAACGTTATAATAGACACTCACATGTCTATAAAATCACCGGATGGATATCTGCCCGGACTTCCCGAGTGGGTGCTCAGGGAGCTTCGTGTTTCGGCATTCTATCTGGTGGAGGCGAATCCCGACCTCATACTGGAGAGGCGGATAAGGGATTCATCAAGGACACGTGACAAGGATACGAGGGATGATATAATGGAACATCAGAACGTCAACAGGTATTTCGCAGTTTCATACTCCGTATATTCGGGCGCAACAGTCATGTTTGTAAACAATCCAGAGGGCAAGCCGGAGGAGGCTGCAGACAGGATACTGGAGGGGCTTAAGAATGACTGAGACAAGGAGGCCTAACCCGAATGCACAGCTTTCAGAAGCCCAGAGAAAGGCACTCAGATTCCAGTTCATATACCTGATGATCAGCTTTGGAATGCTCATACTGATCTCAAACACAACGGTCAGGAAAACAATCGGAGGCGCCGCCAATACTGTGCTGGGACCGAGCATCGGCTTCAACTATGCCTATCCTCTTCTTTCCATATTCCTTTCCGGAATAATGATCGGCCTGATTACATCCGTACCGAGATATTTCTTTACTGACTGGCTCAAAATGGGCAGAATGCAGACACACACCAGGGCTTTCTCAAAGGCGATAAGGGAAGCATACAGGAAGAATGAGAGGGACAAGATTCAGAAACTCAGAAAAAAGCAGATGGAAATAAGCATGGAAACACAGCAGGTATCGATGAACACAATGAAGCCTCTGATGGTTCTCACAATATTCACTCTCCTGATATTCATCTGGCTGGACGTTTTCATATACTCGCTCCCATATGAGCTCATAAGCTTCCCCTGGGCAATAGGCGTAAACATTGCATCCTCACACTTTGCAATTATACCGTCGTGGATATTCATTTACATGCTCGCAAGTCTTGTATTCGGGTACTTCGCCACCATGGTGATCAAGTGGGTTGATTTCACCTACAGGCTCAGGAAACTGGACAGAACAGACGAGTTTCAATGAAAGTCACCGTCAGCGGCCCAATAGGAAGCGGCAAATCCACCGTGGCCGGACTGCTTTCCGGCCTTACAGGTTTTGAGTACATTTCAGGAGGGGATATGTTCAGGATGCGTGCAAGAAAAGCAGGCATGACCGTGGAGGAATACAACGTCTATGCCGAACAGCATCCTGAGATTGACAGGCAGCAGGATGACATTATACTTGACATGCTCAGAGAACGGGACCGAATTGTTCTGGACTCTAGGCTTTCAGGCTGGCTGGCCCACAGAAACGGAATTCCGGCATTCAAGATTTTTATAGACGCGGCTCTTGATGAACGCGTCTCAAGGGTGATAAAGAGGGAAGGTGGCTCCAACGGGCATGTGAGGCAGGCTCTGCTAGAGCGTGAAGAGTCTGAGAAGAAAAGGTACCTGGAGTTCTATGGCATCGATGTCACTGACAGGTCTATATATGATCTTGTACTCGAAACTGACGAAATGAGTGCAGAAGATGCAGCTTCTTATGCGTTCAAAACCATCGGCGGGAAAGGTGATTAGTTGGACGGCTTCATAGTGATAGACAAGCCAAAGGGGCCCACAAGCCACCAGATCGACTACTGGGTGAGGGAGATCACCGGTGAGAAGAAGGTCGGGCACGTGGGCACACTCGACCCCAACGTCACGGGCGTCCTTGTAATGGCCCTTGGCCGTGCCGTGAAGCTGATCGATATAGTTCACGAATTCCCAAAGGAATACGTCTTTGTCATAAGGTTTCACAGCATTGTTCCTGAGGACCGCCTGAGGGAAGCAATTTCAGCATTCACCGGCGATATTTACCAGATTCCTCCAATGAGGTCTGCCGTAGCAAGGAATCTCAGGGTCAGGCGCATACACTCAATGGATCTTATGGAATATGGAGAAAAAATATCACTTCTGAGGGTCAGGTGCGAATCAGGAACCTATATCAGGACCCTGTGCACGGATATGGGCTACTTCCTTGGCACAGGTGGCCAGATGTCTGAACTCAGGAGAACTTTTACCGGTCCGTTTACGGAGGACAGGATGGTAACGCTCCAGGACCTCTCTGATGCCGTAAAAATATCTGCGGGCGGAGACGCGTCGCTGCTTAACCGCATCCTCATTCCTATGGATTACATTTTCAGGGACACCCCCAAGATAGTTGTGAAGAAGTCTGCATTGAAGACAATCTCACACGGCTCTGACCTTTTCCCGGGCGGGATCAAGGCAATTATAGGAACACCGGAACGCGGGGACAGGGCGTGCGTGGTTGATGAGAGCAACAACCTCGTCGGGACAGGCAAAATGCTTGTATCTTACCGGGATATAGGTGTGCTCAAGGTTCTTGATTTCGACAGGATTCTGATCGAACCCGATGCAGGTGAAAAAGGGAATGAAACAGGAAAGGCTCCGCTGGTTCGGAAAGATAGAGGGAGGGAAAGCGTTCCTGTACAAAAACCTGAGAAGCGATTCCACAGGCGTACTGGCGGATCTGAGAGAAGGAAGGATTCCGGAAACAGACCTGGAACCGGTGGCACAAGGAGAAATGCCCGACCTGAGGACCGTGGCACTGGAGTTCGCAAGAAAAAGAATAGAAGATGAGTTTTCCCGGGACCAGAAGCTGATCAAGTTTCTGTCACTGAAGATAGAACTGGACAGGATGATCAACCTTTATTACGAGAAGATAACAGGATTTGGAGTTTTTTTCGACGTTGATCCTGTTACAATGGATCCCTGCAGGCTATTCAGGGAACCCGCACCGGAGTCCGATGACTCCGGAATGCTTGCAGAGGCAATGAAGGAGGGAAAGCAGCTCTGTGACCTCCGTTCAAAGATAATGGATTATTCAAGGAGTGAACTAAGGCCCTGCTTCCAAACACCTCGGAGCTGGCCGGAGAAGATATAGCGGGTGAGATTCTTCTTCATGCCGGGAGCCTCAAGCGTGCTGGAGAATTCCCTGCGGGCACTATCCAGGTTCTTGGAGCTGAAAAAGCCTTTTTCAAACACCTTACGTCAGGAAGCCCGCCGCCAAAGCACGGCCTGATATTCAAGTTTCCGGGGATAACTGCACTTCCAAAGAAAATGAGGGGAAAAGCTGCAAGGATGGTTGCAAACAAGATATCCATATGTCTCCGCGCAGACCTGGTCGGACGGAGAATGGATGCAGCAGAGATGAAGAACAAACTGAAGGAGAAGATAACCTCCCTCAGGGGTCAGTAATTTTCAAGCTCAGTCTGGCGGAATGTCTCTTCGCCAGGCACCTGGGTAGGAT
>JBJKSW010000087.1:0-69499 GCA_046703525.1 Thermoplasmataceae archaeon | reverse complement strand
GTCCTGCACTGAACCTGTGCCTGCCTCCTGAGTGTGGTTCAGTTCAATGGCAATTGATGATGAAGCGACCATGAACATGGCTATCAATATGGCAATCACTGCAGTTCGTTTTGTGCCGGATCCGGAGGGTTTCCTTTTTGAAAGGCTTCCGAGAGCCGCCCCGAAAATGCCTGCAGCAACAGCAAATATGACCAGATTGGCAACAAGAGGTAAAATGAATGAATATGCGAGTTCGGCTATCGGGATGCTCGACAGGCTGAGGGAAGGCATTCCTGTGGTGGAATTGCCTGTGCCTGAGACAGGAAGAAATGAAAAATTGATCCCGGAAAGAAAATTCTCAAAGAAGGTGATAACGCTGCCCAGCACAGGCGCCGAAGTTACTGAAAGAATTGAGGTGCCCCGCGGCGGGGGAGGGATGGAACTGAAGCTCGTGGTTATTGACGAAGTCCCGGACACAATAGGTATGATCATGGAAGCTGCGACCGTCCCGAAGAAACCAAGAGTGAGAAAGAAGAGTGAGACTGCAGCACCTGCAGACTTGAGTCCCTTCCTGGAGAGCATTGCAACAACAAAGCCGGCCACTATCCACGACACTGCCACCATGGGAAAGTAGACAGGATTCCCAAAGAACAGGATCAGAAAACCCAGAGCATACATGATCTGTGGCCCTGCCAGTGGGCCCACCCAGGATATCAGCCCGCTGAAATAAGCTGAAAGCACGTAGTATGAAAGCAGGCACACTGCAAGAAATCCGGCGATCAGGGAACTGAGTTTTCCCATTTTCTCTTTCTCCAATTTTATAAAATGTATTTTAATTTTGCTGTAATTACGTTTTCCGTCTGTATTGGACAGCAAAACATGATTGATCTGCCAGATGGTCATGCCAACTTCTTCTCAGTGAATGCTGGAGCGGAAATAGTGGAACTCTGCTGTTTATTCAAATTTTGAAATTCATAAGAAAGTATTAATTCTAATATTCAATTAGTGTAACAGTGACCGAAATTATGGAAGATGTTGATACATGGGTCAATACTCTGAATATCAACAGCAGCAAGGAAGTGCCCATACCAAAGATCCTTTATGATCAGGTGGTAGGGCAGGACGAGGCTTCACTGGTCGTGAAAAAGGCTGCACTTCAGAAAAGGCACGTCCTTCTGATCGGTGAACCCGGTACTGGGAAGTCTATGCTTGCCCAGTCTATGACGGATTTTCTTCCAAAAGAAGAACTGGAGGATATTGTTGTTTTTCCCAATGTAGAGGATAACAACAGACCCAAGGTGAAGACGCTTCCGGCCGGAAAGGCCAAAGAAATGGTCCGGCAGTATCAGATGAAGGCTGAAAGAGAGAGGAAGGACAGGACAAGGGGCATAACTTTCCTGATTTTCTCGGTTCTAATGATGGGCTTGATATTCACGATTCTGATACGCGATTATACAATAATTTTTGTTGCACTGATGGCCGCAGCCATTCTGTACATGGTATTTGCACTGAATCCAGCTTTCAGGAATGAACGGGCACTGATCCCCAAAGTTCTAGTTTCGCACGACACTTCTGACAAGCCTCCTTTCGTTGACTCAACAGGTTCACACAGCGGGGCCCTGCTGGGAGACGTCAGGCACGACCCGTTCCAGTCCGGTGGGCTCGAAACTCCATCGCACGACAGGGTGGAGGCGGGAAATATACACAAGGCACACAGGGGAGTCCTGTTCATAGATGAAATGAATCTTCTAAGGCCGGAGAGCCAGCAGGCACTTCTGACAGCCATGCAGGAGAAGAAGTTCCCGATATCCGGGCAGAGCGAGAGAAGCGCAGGCGCAATGGTACAGACAGAACCTGTGCCCTGTGATTTCATACTTGTTGCAGCCGGAAACCTGGATGCTGTTCAGGGAATGCATCCCGCTTTAAGGTCGAGAATCAGAGGCTATGGATATGAAGTCTATGTGAACAACACAATGGACGACAATGACGATAACAGGAAGAAGATAGTGCAGTTCATAGCCCAGGAAGTTTCAAAAGACAAGAAAATACCTCATTTCGATGTTTCTGCGATCGCCGAAATAATAAAGGAGGCACAGAGGAGGTCCGGAAGGAAGGGAAAACTCACTCTGAGACTGAGGGAACTCGGTGGTCTTATCAGAGTTGCAGGTGACATAGCAATAACAGAGAAGAGGGATATAGTTACATCCAAGCAGGTCATTGAAGCCAAATCATTGAGCAAGCCCCTTGAGCAGCAGGTTGCTGACAGGGCAATTGAAATAAAGAAATCATATCAGACATTCCTTACCGAGGGTGAGAGGATCGGAACAGTGAACGGCCTCGCTGTAATGGGTGCTGATTCCGGACTTTCCGATTACACTGGCGTTGTCATGCCCATAGTTGCCGAGATAACACCGGCACAGCATAAGGGCAATGGAACTGTCATAGCCACAGGGAAACTCGGGGACATAGCAAAAGAGGCTGTTCAGAACGTTTCTGCAGTCTTCAAGAAGATCAGCGGTCAGGATATTTCAGACCTTGATGTGCACATTCAGTTTGTTGGAACATATGAAGGCGTCGAAGGTGACTCTGCAAGCATTTCCATAGCAACAGCAGTTGTTTCTGCCATAGAGAATATACCTGTGGATCAGGGTGTGGCAATGACCGGTTCGCTCTCAGTGAGGGGAAATGTCCTCCCTGTGGGCGGAGTAACGGCAAAGGTTGAGGCTGCTATAGACTCCGGGCTGAAGAAGGTGATTGTGCCAATGTCCAACTTCGGAGACATAGTGCTTGATGAGCTTCACAAGGGAAAGATTGAGATAATCCCTGTCAGTGACATCATGGAGGTTCTGGACAACGCCCTCACACTGACACCCGAAAAGCAGAAGTTTATAGGCAGGCTGAGAGACATGTTCAAGCCAAGGGCCGTCATAACAGGAAGAAATGGACCTACCACAGCTTAGTCTCGTCCGTTGTGTCAGGAATGAAATAGAAAGCAGACCGCTTGAATTCATACCTGAAGCCAGTGGCCCTTTCATTTTCCTGAAGAGAGGGTCGCTGAAATCACTCACTCAACTCAACTTCTGCTTCGAATCTTCAATTAAGATCTGCAACAGGAACCGGAAATACAGGGACCTGTCTGCAGTTTTCATGATGCTGATCTCCGGCAAGACACAGATAAGCCAGGCGATTGAGTCCGTCGGAATAAGTGACTCCGACAGTGAATTTCTGGTTGCCTACCAGAACGGCAGTGACATTTCTGAATTCATCAGAAGATACGGCGGGTTCGCCATATCTGAGGACCCGGGTGTGCCTGCAGAGAGTGAAGAGCCTGACAGAGACATTTTTCCTTCAATAACAGACGTCATTTATGAACTGAACAGAACACACGGTGTTGATGGATCATGACATTCATGGCATATTTCGGGCATTTGAATATTGACGTCACCATCTCGGTTGAAAACATAGCCACAAAGGGGAGCGCTGCTGCCACAGGCCTGCGAAGGCAGTTTGGAGGCACCCTTGGAAATTTTGCCTACATCGCATCAGCTCTCGGCCTGGACTTCCATCCTTATTCGGCTGTGTCCAGCAGGAGCCATTCAGAATTCCTTTCTCTTCTCAGATCAAGGGACATAGATCTGTCCGGTGTTCAGGACATGAAGGAACTTGAAGGTCCCCTATGTTACATAATATCAGACAGAAAAGAGCAGAACGCATATATGTTCCAGGGCCCCATGGACCAGTGGAAACCTGACGCATACTTCAAACCTGACAGCTACAGATACGTGCATTTTTCCACAGGGCCACCTGAATCATACCTGAAAATAGCTGATGCAAATGATTCGGTATCTGTTTTCGATCCCTCACAGGAACTGTTTTACAAGTATGACAGTGAACAAATCAGGAAATTTGTAAGCAGAAGCAGAATGATAATGGGCAACAGGCAGGAAGTTGAGCAGATACTTTCTTCAGCCGGCCTGAGCCTGGAGAGGAATACAGGAGACATCGACATAGTGATGACCGACGGAAGGAATGGAACACTCGGTATCGTCAACGGAGAAAGGCACAGGGTGAGAGGTTTCACTGCAGAAAGTGTTTTCGACACCATAGGTGCAGGTGATGCTTTCAGAGCCGGTTTCTACACTGCACTGTACAGGGGGATGAAAATACCGGAGGCAATGGCCGTCGGCAACATAACGGCTTCAAAGGCTATTTCACAGCCAATTTTTGAGTTCCATGAGTCGTGGGAATCGGTTATGGATGTTTTCAGGGCAGAAAAAAACAGGCTGATGGATTGAACTTTTTAATCAACAGCCCGATAACCCTTCATGACAGTGTATGAGTTTGAGGGGCGCGTTCCCAGGATTTCTGAGAAGGCTTATGTTTTTCCCAACGCAACTGTGATCGGCGATGTCAGAATCGGCGATGAAACATGGATTGGGCCCGGAGCAGTCCTGCGCGGTGACTACGGCACAATAGAGATCGGGTCTTATACGGCCATTGAGGACAACTGTGTCATCCATGCAAGGCCTGGCGAGAAAACTGAAATTGGCGATCACGTCACCGTGGGCCATCTAAGCGTCATACACACGGGAAGAATAAGGGACTGGGCAGTGATTGGAATGAACTCTACCGTCTCGGATTTCGCTGAAATAGGAGTATGGGCAGCCATAGGAGAAGGTGCAGTCGTGAAGTCAAAGGATATCGTACCCGAAGGCGCAATTGCAGTCGGAGTTCCCGCAAAGGTTGTGGGCTCAGTATCGCAGGAATACAGGGATCTCTGGACATCCTACAAGAGAAATTACAACACATTCAGCCAGAGATACCGCTCCATATCGGAACTCTGATCAAGAGGCTTATGTATGCCCGGGTCATGTCAATATCATGCCCGGAGAATTTGAAATAGTCCATTCTGGCGTAAGGAAGGTTCTGGATTCACGAGGAAACGTTACAGTTGAGGCGGAAATTTACCTCCCCAACTCAGCCGGACGATGTTCTGCACCATCTGGGGCAAGCACCGGAAAGACTGAAGTGGCTGCTTTTCCAAAAGGAGGCCCGGACAAGTCTGTGGAATTTTTTGAGAAAGAAGTCAGCCAGGAGATTGAAGGAGTTGACGCGATCGACCAGGTGTCTTTTGACAGGCTTCTTATGGATATCGACGGCACAAAGGATTTCAGTGCAATGGGGGGAAACCTTGCAACAGCATTGTCCATTGCCTGTGCAAAGGCGGTCTCGAACCAGGTTGGCATACCACTTTACATGTATGTTGGAGGATCGCTTAACAGAAGAATGCCAAGGCCGATTGCAAACGTTCTCGGAGGTGGAAAGCACTCGAGAAACGGAACTACAATGCAGGAATTTCTAGTATCAACAGATTCAGGCAACACATTCACCAACATTGTTACGAACAGCGCTGTGCACAAGAGAATAGGTGAGATGCTCGCTGACAGATTCAAAGACCAGAGCATTGGAGTGGGCGACGAACGCGCATGGACAGCCCCCATCGAGGACCTGGAAGCGCTTGAAATAGTGAAGAGTGCAGTGAATGAAGTCAAGAGTTCAACCAAGTTCAGGATTGACATTGGAATAGACCTGGCCGCCTCCTCTTTCTATGAGAAGGGAAAATACGTGTACAGGGACAGCAAAAAAAGCAAGGATGAGCAGATAGACTTCGTGAAGGAGCTTTCCAAGGATCATGGCGTTTACTTCATTGAAGACCCAATGGATGAGACTGATTACAAGGGCTTTGCAGAGATCACCAAAGCAGTGGGTTCAAGATCCCTTATAGTGGGGGATGACCTTTATACAACAAACCCGGAGAGGGTGAAGAAGGGAATTGAAATGAAATCCACAAACGCTGTTCTGATAAAGGTGAACCAGATTGGAACGCTTTCGAGGACGAAGGAAACAGTGAGCCTGACCGACGAGGCAGGATGGAAGACTGTAGTGTCACACAGAAGCGGAGAAACAACAGACGACTTCATAGCACATCTCGCTGTGGGATTCAGGTCGCACCTGATTAAGACCGGGACGATAGGCGGAGAGAGGATTGCAAAACTGAACGAACTTGTGAGGATCGAAGAGGACTTCTGAAGCCCGATGCTCAATATCATAGGCATTGGATTACGCGGTTTCAGGAGCCTGACAATGGAAGAGCTCGGGGCCATAAGGAGTTCGGACAGGCTGTTCCTCGATGGTTACACCTCTGTTATCACCCCTGGCCTGTCGGAAGAGATCAGGAAGAATATTGGCAGGGAAGTCGAAACTGTCGGCAGGCGGTTTCTTGAAAGCGATCCCGATCTATACGACCTCTCCTCAAAAATTAACGTCAGCCTGCTGGTTTCAGGCGACCCGTTCATGGCAACGACACACAATGAGATCAGATACCAGTGCCTGAAGAGGGGAATATCTGTTCTGATTTTCGAAAACGCATCCATTCTCAATACGTCTGTCGGGCTCGCAGGTCTGTCTCCCTATAAGGTCTCGCCACCTGTGTCACTGCCAAGAGTGACAGAGAAATTCTTTCCTTTGAGTGTTTACAGGAAGATAGCTGCAAACATGCACGAAAAAAAACACACTCTCCTCCTTCTGGACACAGCAGACGGCAACCCGATGACCGTCAGCGAGGCATTACAGATTCTGTCAGAAATGGAACGCAGGGAAAAAGGGGGCATAATACTGGAGAACTCGCTGATCTGCATTGCGTCTGCATTGGGCTCGGATGATCCGCACATATTTTTCGGTACTTTCTCAATGGCGAAAAGGAAGCTGGACTTCAGAGTACCTTCAACGATCATAATACTGGGTGACCTGGATCCGAACGAGGAAGAATATGTGAATGCCTTCTGCGAACCGTTGTGAACTCCCTTGACGAAAAGATGCTCCTGATTACACGCCGAAACTGATGAAAGGAATCTGTTCAATTCCTCCTGCAGCAGGAACAAAATGATATGCTGAAGAGCCTTTCACAGCCGATAACAGTGACTTTCTGATAATGGCTAAAAACATGGGAAGCACCATTTTTACCGTTAAAATATGCCTCCGTAGAAAGTTATAAATTGAATATTCTCTTACCCGTTTGATATAATGGCTGGTGACAAACCCCCATTTCAGAAGTTCGAAACAGACGTTTTAATCATAGGAGCCGGAGGGGCCGGGTTGAGAGCTTCTGTCGAAGCGATCAACAGGGGTTCCAAGGTTCTTATAGCGACAAAATCACTACTCGGAAAGGCTCACACGGTTATGGCGGAAGGCGGAATAGCTGCCTCACTTGGAAACGTTGACAAAGAAGACAACTGGCAGGTCCATTTCACCGATACCTTTGTGGAAGGAGTATACCTTTCAGACTGGAGGCTTGTTGAAAGACTGGCAAAGGAAGCCCCTGAAAGGGTTCTTGAGCTTGAAACCTACGGTGCCCTTTTTGACAGGAACCCGGAAGGCAAGATCATGCAGAGGGCTTTTGGGGCCCACACATACAGGAGACTCTGCCACGTTGGAGACAAGACCGGCCTTGAGATGATCAGGACACTCCAGGACAAGGTGCTTCACAGCGATGCAGTGTTCCTTGAAGAAATAATGATCACCAGGATATTCACACAGGATGGCACGGCAAAGGGCGCATTTGGCATTTTCATCAAGACGGGTGAATTTGTGCTCATAGAAGCAAGATCGGTTATAATAGCTACCGGGGGCCTGGGCAGAGTGTATAAGGTTACTTCAAACAGCTGGGAATCTACCGGTGACGGTTTATCGCTGGCTTACGAGGCTGGAGCTACACTTCAGGACATTGAGATGGTGCAGTTTCACCCGACTGGCATGGTATGGCCTCCAGGAATCAGAGGAACACTCGTTACAGAAGGAGTAAGGGGAGAAGGCGGCCTGCTTTACAACAGCGAAGGCGAGAGGTTCATGCTCCGTTACTCCCCACAGAAGAAAGAACTTGATGCCAGGGACGTTGTTGCAAGGAGCATTTACCACGAGATCACCGAGGGAAGGGGAAGTGAACATGGTGGCGTGTACCTTGACATCTCGTACAAGGGAAAGGATTTCATTTTACAGAAGTTGCCTGGAATGTATAACCAGTTCAAGGACTTCGCAGGCGTTGACATAAGCAAGGAGAGAATGGAGGTTGCCCCTACAACTCATTACCATATGGGCGGCATACGGATCAACCCGGAATCAAACGAGACAAACATACACGGCCTTTTTTCATGCGGTGAGGCGGCATCCGGCCTGCATGGTGCAAACAGGCTTGGCGGAAACTCACTTGTTGATCTTCTCGTGTTCGGAAAAAGGACCGGGGAGACTGCTTCAGACTTTGCGAAAAGTTCTCCACTGCTCCATGTTTCAGACGATGAGGCCAGGCTTGAAATCGAAAGAATAGAATCATTCCTCGGAAAGAAAGATCCGGTCAACCCAAATGAGGTTTTTGAGGAACTCAGGACATCCATGTCAAAGTACGTGGGAATAGCAAGGAATGAGGAAGAACTCTCAAAGATGCTGGAAATCATAAAGGAACTGAAGGAAAAGGTAAAGGGAGTTGGGGCAAGAGGCGGCAAGAGATTCAACCCGGGCCTGATAACCTGCCTTGAAGTTGGCGGAATGATTCAAATGGCGGAACTCCTTGTCACTGCAGCTAAGGAGCGAAAAGAGAGCAGAGGGGCACATTACAGGACAGACTATCCAAAACTTGACGAACAATGGGCAAAGAGCATCCTGTTCACAAAGAGCGGAGACTCGTATGAGATGAGTTTCGCGAAGGCACCGGAAATGCCTGAAGAACTCAAGAAACTTGTAGAAAAGGGAGGTAAAACACTTGACTCAGAAAGTCACAATTAGTGTCAGCAGATTTGATCCGGACGTGGACAAGGAACCACACATGCAGGATTTTGAGGTTCCGCTTGAAGTGGGCATGGTGGTTCTTGATGCCATTCACTACATACAGAACAATCTTGATTCATCTCTTGGCGCCAGATGGAACTGCAAGGCTGCCAGGTGCGGCTCGTGTTCTGCCGAAATAAACGGAAGGCCAAGACTTATGTGCAAGACGAGGCTGGACGACGTGGGTACAAAGGTCACCGTGAGGCCGATGAAGGCATACCCTGTCGTAAAAGACCTTGTCACTGACGTATCACAGAACTGGAAGGTCGCAAAGAGGATTGCGCCGTTTACTCCAAAGAAAGCTGAAGTTCCGTGGAAAGTCGACGAGATTGATGTAAGAAGATCACAGGAATTCAGGAGATGCATAGAATGCTTCCTCTGCCAGGATGTCTGCCACGTTGTCAGGGAGCACAATGAAAATTATGTTGGCCCCAAACACATGGTAAAGATAGCAGCGCTGGACATGCACCCAATGGATTCTGTTGACAGGTCCCACTGGCTTCACACTGACGGAGGGGCTGGATACTGCAACATAACAAAATGCTGCCAGGAAATATGCCCGGAAGAGATTCACATCACTGACAATGCCATAATTCCTGAGAAGGAGAGAATTGTTGGCAGGTACTATGATCCGATTGCAATGCTTGTCAAGAAAGTGAGGAGGAAGAAATAGATGTTTAAATCGCAGAACAGGAAAATGTTTTCAGGAGAACTCTGGGAGGCCAACTGGAGGCTCTGGGGTTTCGTATTGATATTGCTGTTATCAGTGGTAGCCCTCTACCTTTACAGAATAACAGGGACTGTTGACGGATACACAGATCCATTCTACTCACCGACTCTTGCAATTATTCCGCTCATTGCGCTCTTCAGGCTTTCCTGCTATGCATACAGGAAAGATTATTACAGGCACGTCTTCAGGCATCCTCTGGCCTGCCAGGCAGGAGAGAGGCTCGACCTTCCCCCGAAGAGGACCTACAAGGGAGAGACAGGTTTCTTCATACTCAACAATTTCCACAGGTACTTTTTCTACGTTGGGCTCGCCGTCCTACCTTTCTTCTACTACGACTTCGCTGTTTCACTGACATACTACTCAGGCTACGTTACACTCAGGCTCGGAAGCCTGATACTTCTGGCCAACGCCATACTTCTGACGCTCTGGACGGTCAGCTGCCATGCTTTCAGGCATCTTTCCGGAGGCTACATTGACTGCTACGGATGCAAGGCCGGAGGAAAGGGAATAAAGAGATTCTTCAACGGACAGAGCAGGCTCAACCTTCACCACGAACAGTTTGCGTTTGTGAGCCTGCTTGTTGTTGTTGCCGTAGACCTCTACATAAGGGGGCTGATGTATGGACTGCCAATTGACTTCACATTCTTCAAGGTGTTGCTCTGATGGCTGAAGTCACACTCGAAAGGGCTGCTTTTCCCATATTTTTCCTGGGCGCAGTCCTCATGACTCTTCCTGCAATAATAAGGTATTACTTCACTTCGATGCCTGAGTCTGCAGTATTCTGGGCAGTGCTGATCGGTTTCATACTGTTTGCCATTTCTCTTATTTCTGGCATTTTCCAGAAAAAGAGACATTGAGCGAACTGCAAGCCGAGAAATTTTTCCTTTTTTTTAAATTCCCAGTCCTATTTTCAAATCAGCCTGAACAGCCTGAGATTGAGGTTCCTCATCTTTTCGTCTTTGATTGAACTGACTATCTCATTTTTCAGTGATGTTGAATCATATCGTATGCGTTTTAGTTCAACGCTCCCGGTTTCGGTATCATAAATGCAGAAAGAAGGCCGGGAATCGTTGTCCCTGGGCTGTCCTGATGAGCCCGGATTTATCACAGTGTATCCCTTAAGCTGCGTATAGAACTGGTAGTGTGTATGGCCTACAAAGAAAAGGCCATGCTCAAGAGGCTGCCCGAGCGGTGTCCTGAACATGTCAGCGCTGACATTCCATGGATAGACATATTCATAAAGGGCGTTTCTCGGGGAACCATGTGCAAGTGTCATCTTTATGCCGTCAAGCTCAAACTCGTCTGAGGTTTTCAGTGACTGAAGGTATCTGATGTCTTCCTTCCCGAGGTCGTTGTTTGTTATCTCCTCTCTGGTATAAACAGAGAGTTCATGGTTTTCCTGTCCGCACATGCAGTCTACACCAAATGCAGCTGCATTGTCATGGTTGCCCTGCACTACTCTGTCGAAATTCGACCTTACGAGGTCAAGCGTCTCAGATGGCCTGGTTCCGTAATCAACGATGTCACCTAGAAACATGGAATAATCGTATGACGATTCGGACAGGATTTTCCTCATTGGCTCAATATTGGCGTGTATGTCGCTCGCTATAAGTACTCTCATGTCAGTATTTGACTATAATGAGGTTGCAGATATGTTTAACTATATTGAAATAAATAGAAATTGAAAAAATACCTAACTGCCGTCAGTGAAAGGAATATTCTCTTCGCTGAGCAGGTGTTCAACAAGGAAAACAGGAAGCTTTGTTTTTTCAGCAGTCTTTCTTACGTCAAGGGTTTCAAGGTAACAGTTCACAACGTCTCTCGTGATTGAGTCATCAATTGATGAAAGATACGTTTCCCTGATCTTCTTTATGAGTGCGTCCTTCCTTCTGAGGAGTGTTGATCTGGTGTCAAGCAGCCTGTCAAGTTCCCTGTTCACTTTCATCAGATCGTTAATCATCTTGACGTGGTCTTCCCCAGAAGTATCGTAGGACTTCTCGTCAAAGTCTATGTCCTGCCTGATCACGTCGAAAAAGTTTCTGGCATAGTCTATTATCAGTGTTGAAAATCCCTGTGGCCTGTAAATCTTTCTCGCTGCTCCGGCAGAGCTCGGGATAAGGCCCACTGAACTTATAAGTCTGGCGTGTTCAAGAAGGGAAAGGTGCTTTATCACAGCCTGCTGTGAAACACCAATGACCCTGCTGAGCTCCATGGCGTATGACTCTTCCATGGTGAGCCTTCGCAGTATTTCCCGCCTTGTGTTGTTTTCCAGGGCTGCAATGAAAGCTTCAATCCCGTCATCCATCAGTAGTCACCGCTCAGTCTATGCTGACGCTTCTTCCCTGTTTTTCCTCAGCCTTCAGTTTGGCAACCGTAACGTCAAGGATCCCGTTGACGAACTTGGCTGAAGCAGTCTCAGGATTCAGGCTGAATTCGAAATCAATTTTCTTGTGGTAATTCCTGTTCCCGTCTTTTGCATTGAGTATTATTCCGTTCTCTGTGACTTTGAGTTCTATGTCTTTCTTGTTTATTCCTGGCAGTTCGTATGTCACGTACACTTTTTCCTTGTCTTCGTTCATGTCAACAAGGGGTTCACGGACACCAGCCTCGTTGTTCTCTATTGATCTTTTCTGCATCATCTCAGGAACGTTCCCGAACTCCTGAAAAGTTGGCTTTCCTTCGTTATCAACCCTGTATGTGAATCCATAGACATAAGGACCGAATGTTCTCGCCTGCGGGTTTTTCCTGATGTCTTCAAAGAGCCTTGCCATTCTTTCATTCATCTTCCTGAAATCTATGTCAAAGTCTTCGAAGAAATCCTCAAAGAAATCTTTCTCCCATTCATCGTCTCTGTATTTTCTTCTTGGCATCATGTCACCTTCTTCATGTTTACAACCATTGGTTGTTAACTGAATATTAATAACAGTTATATAAGCATTTCCGAAAAAGAAAAAAAGTGGAAATATTATTGTGAACCAAGGGATTTTTCAGACTTGCGGCGCCTGAGTATCCTGTACCCGAAATAGAGAAGAACAGCAATCGCAAGTGCTACTGCAGCGTAAGTGTATTTGTCAAAATCGCTCAGTATGGTCTGCCAGTTGGGACCGAGCTGCATGCCCAGGTATATCAGGAGTGAATCCCAGATAAGCATCCCCGCTATTGTGTATCCAGAGAATTTCGTCCTGTTCATTGAGGCTATGCCGGCGGGTATCGAAACGAATGTCCTGAAAACAGGCACCAGACGCGTCAGGAATACAGATGGGGGCCCGTACTTATAGAACCAGTCTGTTATCCGGTCGGCAGCGCCTTTGTCAAGCAGCACATATTTTCCGTACCTTATGATCACGGGTTTTCCGCCGTACTTCCCAATGTAGTATGCGATAAGAGCACCAACAAGGTTTCCGACACTTCCGACGATGAGAAGAATAAACCACCCCGGCATTCCGATATAGCCTGGCAGTTTTCCCTCGTACACGAGAAACCCTCCGAACAGCATGACAACTTCAGATGGTATGGGAAGGAGCATCCCTTCGAGGATCATCAGGCCGAATATGCCCGGATATCCGAGGTCAGTTATAATCTGAGTTACAAGATTGACAACAGTCGTTATTATGCCTGAAACAGAAAGCACCACTAATCTTCACCTGTCAATGTGCTGTAGTAATCCCCAAGCATGATTTTCACTTCGTTTTCCGGCAGTGAGAATCGCCTCTTTTTTATATCAGATTCTATGAGCATGAGTTCTGCCAGTTCATCCGGATAACCTTCCGCGAAGATAATTTCCCTGATATGCGAATTTATGATCATCTTTGAGCAGACAACGCAAGGGTGTGTAGTTATATAAATGATGCCGTCTTTGATGCTGGAGCCGTGTACTGCAGCCTGTATTATGGCGTTCTGTTCTGCGTGAAGCCCCCTGCAGAGTTCATGCCTCTCTCCGGATGGGACATTCAGGTCATCCCTGATGCAGCCAACAAGGTCGCAGTTGGCAAGACCTGCAGGAGGTCCGTTGTATCCTGTGGCTATGACATTGTTATCCTTCACGATGACAGCGCCAACTTTTCTTCTTGTGCAGGAAGATCGTGAAGCCGCCATAAAAGCCATTCTCATGAAATACTGATCCCATGTCGGTCTGACGGTTTGAACCATCGGTTATTAACCTCAATTCGACATGTTGAAGTGTTTAAAAACTCTATCTTCGTGCAATGTTGACTGATGGGCTGCGACTAAACAGCAGCTTTATGTGTACTTAATCAACGGAAATGGAAACCATAATGAATTGAAACACGTTTAGGAGACGATGAAGACGATTGACCGGACTGCGCTGATAGATAGAATATCAAACAGCAAGGGAATGACAAATAAAAACTATATTAGTGCAGGTCAATTACCCGTTGAAAAAAGAGAGTGGATCAAATAGATGGATTTGCCAAGACTTCTATTTGTCAATGAAGCCTTCTTTCCGCATGAGGGTGGTGCGGAGAGACGATCATACGAGACCCTCAAGAGACTTTCCAAAAAGGGATTTGAAGTCAAGGTTCTGACCAATTCCTTCAATGGTGAAGAGCCCTTTTCAGATTTTGACGTTGAATACATTTCAAAAATGAGTGAGGCAGAATACTTCAACAACAGTTCAAGAAAGATTGGAGGAGTTCTGAAATTCACCTCAAGGGTGAGAAAGAAACTGAGGGAATACAGTGATTATGACATTTACAGCTTCGACGAATTTCCAATACTCCACGCGCTCAAGGGATACAAAGTCATAAGGAAGAACGCATCGAAGTTTTTCACCTGGCACGAGGTCCTGAAAGATTTCTACCTCCAGAAGGGCGGCTTATGGAGATTTGCTGCCGGCTGGGAAAAACAGGTCAGTGAGCTCTCAGACAACAACATAGCCGTCTCTAACGCAATATACCAGCTCCTTCTGCACAAATACGGAAAGAAAAACGTTACAGTAGTGGAAAACGGCGTCAACATTTCAGATTATGTGTGTTCCGGGCAGAAGAAGGAGTGGGGTAAGATAGTGTATGTGGGAAGAATAGAGCCACACAAACAGCTGGACAGGCTTGTGAAGGAAGTTGCGAAGCACAAGAATTTCAGCATAGACATCATAGGATCAGGAAGCCAGCTTCCCGCCCTGAAATCAATGGTCAACGGAAGCAGCAACATTTCGATACTTGGTCATCTACCAAAGGATGAACTTGTTGACAGGATGAAGAAGGCCTGGATGTTCATAATGCCAAGCTACAGGGAAGGGTTTTCAATAGCATCACTGGAGGCAATGGCTGCTTCTGTACCCGTCATAACAACAAGGAGTGAGTTCAACTTCGCCGCAAACGAGATCATAAAGGACGGCAAGAATGGAGTTGTTGTGGACAGTTTTCCGCAAATGTTTGAGAGCATGAATAATCTCTACAGCAATGAAGAACAGTGGAAGCAGCTGAGTGAAACCGCACAGGATTTTTCCAAGCTGTATGACTGGAATATCATAGCAGACAAACTGGCTAAACTGTACATAACCGCGTGGTCCTGATTGCTGACCAGAAAGAGGATCCTGCTCCTTCTGATAATTTCTTCCATAATATTCAGAATAGGCATATTTTACCCTGGTTTTTTCCCGAACGTTGACGCAGCCGAGTTTGCCACATTCGTGAGGGAGATTTCCCTGAATTCCGGATACATACCGTCAGTAAATTCAATATACTTTCCCGGCACTGCTTACATCTACCCGCCCCTGCTTTTCTATTTTGCATACCTTGTTGACATACCTTTGGGTTATCTCAGTGGAAACAGCAATCTGCTTCAAATATACACGCTTCTTGCAATAGCAGTGGCAGCCGGCGCATATCTGAACCTCATGATTTACAGGAATACCGCAAGCAAGGACACCCCTTACAGCAGGCTGCTTTCCTTTGTCATTCCGGTCTTCTATGGCGTGGATATCTACGCCCTGACCTGGGGAGGGTACCCTTACATTGTCGACATGACCCTTTCTGTAATGCTCCTGTTTGTGCTCGACAGAGAGACATGGGGAAAGCGTGACTATGTTATTGCCGGCCTTCTGGCCGTGGCCATACCTCTCACTCATGACCTGACATGGTTCCTCATGGTTGCAGTGCTGATTGTATTGGTTGCTTTCAATGCAGTGAAGAAGAGGAAGGCCAATGCAGTCAAGGGCCTCTATGTTCTTGGAGTGACAGTTGCTGTAGGGTTGTTTTGGTGGCTTCCCAGGCTGTCGTTTCTCCTCGGTGTGCTGAACCTGAGCCAGAATGCAGGATCAGGACCTTTCTCGCCCATAGGCTCAGGCGGAGAAGCAGTGGTGCTTGCCGTTCCGTATGCCATTCCCATTCTTGCGCTCGTTGTTCTTGAACTCATTGCTTCGATAAAGAGGAAGAAGTTTGAAAAAGTGGATTCTTTCACTCTTGCACTTGCCACATCCGGAATAGGTTTTCTCTTCATCTTCCATGACCCTGTTGTTTTTGCCAGGATCGTACTCTATTCATACACATTCCTGATGGTTATAGTTCTAAAGAATATCCACCTGCTGAAAGAGCTGAAAGGCAATTCAGGCCGGGACATGGGCAGGCGGAAAGCTGCAATGGCAGTTCTAGCTGTTCTTGTTATTTTCGGAGTTCCTTCTCAGTTCTTTATAGGGCATTACTCTTCAACTTTCTATTCCAGCAGTGGATTCGCATATGAGCAAGACCTCATTTCGTGGGCTCCGTCGCACATTGGCAACGGGACTGTTGCAGCGCCTGAGATAGGAAACTACCTCTCGGCAATTGACGGCCTGCCGGTGATCCTCTATTCGGGATTCCTTGTTGGCCAGACACAGATAGCACAGCGGAATGCAGTGCTTGATCTGCTCTTCCATCCTGGCAATACGACAACAATGCAACAGGTTTCACATTACAACATAAGGTATCTCGTCATTGCAAACGTTTATCTCAATACAACAGTGGACGGGCATTACATCACTCTGAATTCCACACCATTTCATCTCATGGAGAGGTTCAGCCACTATTCCGTCTACTACATCTCGTATGAATGACCTGCTACGGCATTCTTTTTATTATGCACTGAATACAGGGGAATACAGTTCCACCGTTTCAGGCTCTGCTTCAGGAGGCCAGGTTACACTTGATAGAAACAGATAAAATTTCAAAAGTTTACAGGAATGGGACACACGCCCTCACAGAGATTACGCTGAGTGTAAAGGAGCAGTTCATAACAATAATAGGAAGGAATGGAGCAGGCAAGACGACATTCTCAAGGATTCTTTCCACGCAGCTTGAGCCCAGCAGCGGGTTTGCAACCATAAACGGCCTTGATGTAATGAAGGATGCGAAAAAAATACGTGAGAGAATAGTCAGTATTCCCCAGGAAGCCTCTCCCATTGGAGTCCTTACCCCCATGGAGCAGGTTAAGCTGTACCTTGTAGGGCGAGGGATGTCTATTATTGAGTCAAACACGGTTGCTGTGAAGACACTAGACCAGATTGGCCTCCGTGAATTCAAGAACAGTCCTGCTGATACACTTTCCGGTGGGATGAAGAGGAAAATTTTCGTATCAATGGCCCTTGCTTCAAACGCCGACGTTATTTTCCTGGATGAGCCAACAACAGGCCTTGACCCCCTGTCCAGATTTGAAGTCTGGTCAGCCCTGCGTGAACTCGATGGCGATGTGATCCTGACGACACACTACATGGAAGAGGCACAGGAGCTGTCGAAAAGGGTTATTCTTTTTGAGCAGGGGCGTGTCCTTGAAGACGGTACTGTCAGGAGCCTGCTTGAAAAGTTCAGTGGCAAGGTACGAGTGGAATCAAAAGATATTGATACCTATGATGTGAAGGTAGGCAACATAAGGATAAAGTACATTGACAGGGAAGATGCAGAAGAGTACATAGAAAAAGGTAGCAACATCAAGTCAATAACACTTGACGACGTTTTTCTGATACACGGTGTGAAATTTGAATCTTAAATTCACTTTTCTTCTTGCCTGGTATTACGGATTCAGGACAATAAAAAGAGGCGCCTCCTACGTCATCG
Organism: Thermoplasmataceae archaeon; assembly: GCA_046703525.1. Lineage (GTDB taxonomy): Archaea > Thermoplasmatota > Thermoplasmata > Thermoplasmatales > Thermoplasmataceae > WAQW01. Next base: position 51,865 of record JBJKSW010000087.1, on the reverse strand, counting down.
CTTCGCTCAGCTCTCCACTGACGCTTCTCTTTCTTGTTTACATAATTTCCAAGGGGTCCCTCGTCCAGTTTGCAATCATAGGGGGATTCATAGGACTGGTGGCAACTGTTGCGCTCTCAAGTTCAGGAGACGCAGCTTTCATGAGGCTTCAGCTCAGGATCCAGGATCTGTTTGTTGCCTCCAAGGTCAATCCCTCCGATTACATGATAGGGCTGACGCTGAGTTACCTGATCTTTTCGATTCCCGGAATAATTCTATATATCATCCTTGGTTCCCTGGACCACCTTTTCACGCCATTCAATGCGCTCATACTCGCTCTTGTGCTGATAGTGCTTGTTATTGCAACATCTTCCATTTCATTCATAATTTCCGGAATGATAAGCCACGTCCGTAATGTGTGGGGAATTGCCGGAATACTGTCAATTGTAATGACCGTGCTCCCTCCAACATTCTATCCTTATACAAGCCTCCCGCATACTGCACTTTATTTCCTGTATCTGTCGCCCGCAACTCCGGCTGCTGTTATAGCTCAGGGGGCATTTGGCCTGGAGCCGGTTGAGTTCTTTGCGGTATACGTGCTCCTCATAGAAACAGTGGTATTCTTCTTGCTAGCCAGGCTCATGACAAGATGGCGCGAAAAGTGAATCGTGCCTGTTCGGGAGTTCTCAACAATTTCAGAATTAACTCACTATTAACATGTAAACGTTAAAAACGTTGAACCGTTGTTGATTTATGGGAGATTCAGTTGCACAGGTAATTATCAAGACACTGTCACATCTCGGTGTCAAAAGGATTTTCGGAATTCCCGGAGACTCGCTAAATCCCATTATGGATGCACTCCGGACAAACCACAAAGTTGAGTTCGTACAGGTCAGGCATGAAGAGGGAGCAGCACTTGAAGCTGCTTTTGAAGCAAAGTTCACGGGCAGGCCGGCAGTGTGCATGGGCACTTCTGGCCCCGGTTCAATACACCTTCTCAACGGCCTTTACGAGGCCAAGATGGATCACGTTCCTGTGATAGCGCTCACAGGGCAGATAGAAACAGACCTGATGGGCACAGACTACTTCCAGGAGGTGAACCTTCCAAGGCTCTTCGATGATGTTTCCATTTACAACCAGGAGATCAGGCATCCCGACTCAGCTATGAGGGTGGTAGAATCTGCATACCGCAACAGCATACTGAAACGTGGTGTATCACACATAACAATGCCCGTTGACATTCTCCATGCGGGTTCACAGTTTGACGCAGGCAGGCTGAATACTGTGATGCCTGAGCCAGATTATGATTTTGACCCTGAAGGAGCTGTTCATGCGATCGACAGGTCAACATCACCTCTTCTTTTCGTGGGAAGCGGCATTAGAGGACAGGAAAAGGAACTGATGGACCTGTCCGAAAGGATAGGCGCACCCATAATTTATGCGCTAAATGCAAAGGGAATCCTGGATGATAATGACAACAGGGTCATGGGCACACTGGGCCTTCTTGGAACAAAACCTTCAGTTGATGCCATGAAGCGAGCAGATCTTCTGATAATGATAGGCACATCTTTCCCTTACACGAAATTCATAAACAACAGGATAAAGACTATACAGGTGGATAACTTTCTGCCTAACCTCGGGAAAAGAGTTCCTGCAGACATTCAGATATACTCATCTGCTGAAAAGTTCCTCTCCAGAGTAAAGCCGGCAGAGAAGAAAAGCAAATTTTACGGAGAATTCAGGAAATCCAAGGAAGACTGGATAGCAGACATGGTCAGGGCGGAAAAGAACAGCCGTGACCTGATAAATCCGGAAACAATTGCTGCCATGGTCTGCGAGAAGGCTAACAAAGACGCCGTCATAGTTGTTGACACTGGAAACGTCACAGTTTGGGGCGTCAGAAACATGAGGACACCGCCTGGGCGCAGGTTTCTGTTTTCTCCCTGGCTGGGCAGCATGGGAGTCGGGATACCAGGGGCAGTGGGCGTCTCCTTCAACACTGACAGGCAGGTAATTGCCCTGGTTGGAGACGGCAGCTTTGCCATGACGATGATGGAGCTGATCACTGCAAAGAAGTACGACCGTGATGTAAAATTCATTGCATTCAACAATTCAAAGCTTGGAATGATCAAGTTTGAGGAGATGGTGATGGGTTACCCTGAATTTGGTGTTGACCTCATGAACCCTGATTTCTCAAGAGTGGCAGAAGCAATCGGCATTAAAGGCTTCAGGGTTGAAAAGAAAGACAGCCTTGAAAGAACAATGGACAGTTTTCTGTCCTACAATGGAACGGCAGTTCTTGATGTAATAGTGAGTGCTGATGAGAAGCCGATGCCCCCAAAACTGTCATTCAGGGAAGTGAAGGGGTACGTCACTTCAATACTCAGGGAAGAGCTGACCTGAACACTCATTTTTTATAAGGCTGTCTGTTGAAAGCCAATGGAAAAGAAGGTTCACATCTGGAGCATAAAGTGCGTAAGTTGCGGAACAGTATTTGAACACGTCTTCCGGTACACCGACATACTGAGACCCCACATTTTCAACGACATTTCATTCAAATGCCCGCAATGCGGTGCCACGCATATGGACCCTGTCAAACCGCTTGGAAAAGAGACTCTGGAAGACTGGCAGAAACAGCACCCAGACCTGAATCTCAACGATCTTCCTGATTATTCCTATGTTGAGTGAATAAAAAATGTGTCCGGCACCGTTGAGGTGCCTTTCTAATTCAGTCTGAACGTCTTGCCAGCACAAATGCTATCAGGAAAGGCACTGCTATCCAAATGGCCCCCGACAGAAGCAGTGTTGCCTCTGTGACGCCGTAAGTTGCAGGATTGGCTGATATGGATCCAAGGCTTCCGATGGAGTTTGTGAAGAAGAAGTTTATCAGGTTGGAATAACCCGAAGGGCTTGCATAATCAAAGCCAAGCGAGAGCGGAAGATACAACGGATTTCCTGCACCTATGCTGAAGACCAGCATTACAATGACAGGTATGACAGACCAGAATAGGTCCATCAGCACGAACAGGAAGATGGAAATGCCAAGCAGCGCCCCCTGTGACTTGACCATGTGTGTAAACATGTATACGAGCGCAAGAAAAGCAAGTCCCTCAACCACATAAGTCCATATGAAGAAGAGCGAAAAGTACAGCGTGAGGTGCATATGGAAGTAGTAGTTGATAATCGCATCCCCTATCACCATTGAAATGATGATGGAAGCCACAATTGAGACTGAATTTGCCAGGAATCTTGAAGTGACAAGGCCGCCTCTTGTAACAGGTCTCTTCATTACTGATTCGAGAACACCTGTTGTTTTGTCCTTGCCATATGTGAGGTAACCCGCAAAGATACCCAGTATTGGAATCAGAAGCCCAAGAATGGAGCCAATTCCGCTGAGAACAAGAGTCTGCAGGATCTTCTCAGTTACGGGGGTGTATGTGGACAGCCTGCCAAGATATGCCGCATTTGGGTTCGTAGGATTGAGAAAAGTCCCAGTGTCGGACCTGAGTGCCACTGCAAAGGTCCTGTTGTACTGATCGTGATTGAGGGCGGGAAATACTGCTTTAACCACGAATCCCGAGAAATTGTATGCGGCGGTGTGGTTGCTGTATATGTCTGCACTGCTCACCAGGCTGGAAGACTTCGGATATTCGCCGACAAAAATGCCCGTCTGTGGTGCAGAAGCTCCATTATTTCCAACGTACATCACAAGGAATCCCAGATTGCTTGCATTGGTTGGAGAAACTATTCCGGGCGAAAGGAGATACCCTGAGTAATTCACACCAGGAATTACATAGATCTGACTGCTTGCCGGGCTTGCCCTCAGGCCGAACAGGCTGTAAGTGTAATTGTAGGTAATGGCCTCAGGCGCAAGACCGGGGGTGTATGCAAACGAAAAGTTGGCAAATCCCTGACTGTCTGACTGGCCTGAATGAAACACATTCTGGAAGGACACGTTCAGTTTAAGCCCAGAATACGGGCCGCCGTTTATGTCGTGTGAATAGGTCACAACATTAAGATCTCCGCTGGAGACGTAATATCCGACAGTCACTGAAGGTCTGTTGGATGCAAAAGGAGGCGAATTGTATGAAGCTGCTGACTCATAAGCAAGCAAAGAAGAAAGGCCCACTATGGCTACTATCATCAGTATTACAAACTTGCTGGTGAGTGTTCTTCTTATCTCGTAAGCAATCGGCCTCATGCTGTTTCACCTACCAGAGTGAAGAAATAATCTTCAAGGCTCTCGCCGGCAACGCGGAATTCGCTCATTCTGTATCCGCTGTTCATGATATTCCGGGAAACATCTGCGTACTCTGCCTTGTTGACTTTCAGCTTGTTGATAAGGACATTTGGGCCTGAAATATGTACCGTACCGTAGCTTTCAAGGAGCTGGGGCAGTTTTTCGTCCGGATTGTCTACCGTAATATGCATTGTATCGTTTCCAAGTGCCTTCATTTCCGACCTTGTCAGCAACTTTATCAGCTTTCCGTGGTGAATGATAGCAACCCTGTCAGCTATGTTCTCCACTTCTGACAGTATGTGGGAAGAAAGGAGAATTGCCTTTCCCTCACTCTTCAGGTTGAGTATGAGCTTCCTGACAAAGAGGACTCCTTCAGGATCAAGGCCGTTGAGTGTCTCATCAAAAAGGACATTCTGGGGATTTCCCAGCAGAGACTCAGCTATTGAAAACCTCTTCTTCATTCCCTGGGAATATGTCCTGAGCTTCTTGCTGAGGTAGTCAGCAAGGCCGACACTGGCGAGCCTTTCCATTATTGCCTTATCTCCAGCTTCTCCTTTCAGGTCATAGAAACCGGCGAAATACCTCATGAGCGGAAGGGGCTTTGCGTTAGGTTCAAAATTGGGAAACTCCGGTATCCAGCCAACACAGGCAGAAGCCTTGAGTTTCTGGTGGACAACGTCATAGCCATCCACTTTGATTGTGCCGGATGTCGGCAGAGTTATACCAGAAATCATTCTTATTGTTGTGGTTTTTCCGGCTCCGTTCAAGCCGACGAGACCGAGAATCTCACCATCATTGACTTCAAGACTTATGCTGTCTACTGCCAGCGGCACCTTTGGAGAATATGATTTGTTTACATTGCTGATAGTTATCATTTATTTCACCACACGGTTTCAATCATGAAACTGCTGCTCTGCCCTCTGAACATCTGGTAATATTATTCTCATATTTATTCCAGTGCATCGTATGTCAACGTACTTGATTTAACAAGTTCACATAATGGCGGTTTCATGAAAAATAAGGAAATCTTGAACAGGTCTACCTGTCCTGATCATAGAAATCTGAAATGGTCCGGGCTTTTCTGGTGGCTGCCTCAACTGCCCTCATGAATGCAGACCTTATGCCGGAATCTTCGAGTTCATAGAGTGCATCTATTGTAACACCTCCCGGCGTTGTTACAAGATCCTTGAGTTCTGATGGATGGTACTCGCCTTCAGCAACAAGTTTCGCCGATCCGAGAACGGTCTGGCATGAACTCCTGAGTGCCAGTTCTCGGGGAAGGCCGACCTTGAGGCCAGCATGTGTCATTGCCTCTATTACAGTGAAGATATACGCCGGGCCGGAACCGCTTATTGCAGTAAGTGCATCCATATGGCTCTCTTCCACTTTCTCGAAATCGCCCAGGCATGCAAAGATATTTGCGATCATCGAATCGGTTTCACTGTCAACTCCTTCTGAACAGTATACGGTGTAGCCTCCTCCGACCATGGCTGCCACGTTGGTCATTGCCCGTACAATGGTGGAATCTGGGCAGAGGGCCCTCAGCCTGGACAGGCTCATCGCCGCCATCATTGAAATCAGGATTCTGTTCGCAAGGGCACTGCTCAATTCCGGCAGCAGGCGCATTGCGTCAGACGGTTTAAGTGCGATCAGGACAGCGTCAGAATCTGAAACTGCCTTGTAGTTGTCGGTGCTGACAACCAATCCCTTATCCCTGAGCTTTGAGATCTTTTCTAATGACCTCCCTGTAACGGTTACATCAAACCCTTTTCCTTGAGGCGGCATGCAATTGCCGAACCAATCGTGCCTCCACCTATTACTGTCAATCTCATTCCGAGTTCTTGCACAACAGAAATCTGATAGAAATATATTTTGCAGGTTTTACTGACAAACTAATGGCCTTCAAAATTTTTAGATTGCAAATAAAGATCCTGCAGGAAAAAAGCCCTGTGCAATAAATGCATTGAATATCATAATCTGCTAAACCTTATATTTGTATTATGTCTCTTGCAGCAATGCCTGCTGATAACGAGCTCAAATCATCAATTTTAGCATCCAGAAAGGAATCTGAAGATGGTACAATTGTTACTTACGACCTGACCGAAGGAGTGGATTTCTCAAATCCTGCAAAGACAGCAGAAGCGCTTGCTGAAGTATTCTTCGAGAAAGATGCAGTGAACTGGTTCAAGGTCAGCGGAGAGCACATAGACTTCGCTCCGGCGTACAGAGTCCGAGTTGTAATGGCCGAAGATCATAACAGCAGGCTGGAGGAGACAGTGGATGATTTCCTGGAGGACCTGCAGAAGGAGGAGATTTTTCCCAGGTTCAGAGAACAGATCAGGGAAGGTGCGAAAAAGGAGTCTAAACTGAAGACTTCTATGGTTGCAAGTGCACTCAGTTCTCTGGTTTTCAGGCATTTTGACAGAAAAGTATACCGGGGTTACGTCCAGGACGACCTGTTTGTGGACATACTGGAAAAACTTGAAATCCGGTCTCTTAATAACAAGGACCTTATGGACTGGAAGCACCTGCCTCTGTGAAAGCAGTAATAAAAACAATTTCTTTCAAGGGCCCAGGCCGGCGTTTCTCGAAATCAAAGTTTCCAATCATAAGATTCAACTGGAAAGGTTATGAAAAATTGCATTCTATGAGAGTTTCAAGATTTGACTCTCGGACTATAGAAATCCTGAACAGGAGAGGAAGGAATTATGCAATTGTCACGATTGTCTTCTCCTTTGCAACATTCTTTGACTTTTGACAATGAACTGTACGGTGGGCAACGTTGCCACTCTGGATATAACTGCAGAGCTGCAGACTGCAAATTCAGTCCGAAAAGATCGTATAAGATTGAGCTCTTGACTCGTTTAGTCCATCTGTGTCAAAAATAGGTAAATTGAAGCAGTTACAGGTCTCGAATAAACCCCGAGTGAAATAGTAAATACAACTTCATAAGTTTCATTATTTTGTATCTCGAATTCATTATACCCCGTATCATGTGAGTTGAAATGGTATCTTTGGCTTCCAGACAGGTTTGATTGGTTGTTCAATGCAAAAGTCCCCAAGCCTGTTAATGGGTTCATAACGGGATAAGTGATGTTTGAAAAATTCCATATTGTATCCCCGGACACGTCCTGATAAAACAATGGCTGATAATTTATCAACGGGTAACTGACATTCACGGTGACGTTTTCTGGTAATAAATCCTGAGTAACACTTCCACTGAAATTCAGTTTATAGTCCAAATGAACGCTGCTCTTGAATACGCCAAAACACCACCCCTGGACCGACATGTTTAGGTATGACCTCATATCGGAATTGTTGTAAAAAATGGTCGAAGTCTTGATAATCGAAGTACTGGCAGCAGAGCTAGTGTTTGTAATTCCCAGAAAATTTCCTGCAAGCCCATAATTACTGGAACCGGTATGAACCACGCTCAAATGTACAGGGGTGCCTGTAAAGTTTACAGTTTCAGTATTTTGCATGTCATGAACGAAAACAAATACTGTGGGCGAAAGAATGATTACTGCAACAAGCAGTGCAATGATAGTGATCTTCTTTTGACCAACACAGGTATACTCCCCTTCGGATTTTTCAAGTAACCTTGCCATAATAACTTTTGCATGTTGGACGTGAATCTCAGATCCAAGGATATCCATGATTACTTTCAGATTTTTTGGAGCTGTAGATTAGACACTAGAATGAGTGGGCCCGACCGGATTTGAACCGGTGACCTCCACCATGTCAAGGTGACGTCATAACCACTAGACTACGGGCCCGTTACGCTGGATGTAATTTTCTTGGAATATAAATAACCATGTCTGGCGGCTTATTTTCCAACAAACATTTGGATCGGCATTCAAGTAATTCAGAATCGGTTGAGTCTCCCATCCCCTCCCCAGACAAACCGGCCGATCTGAAATTTGCACAGACTTATTTATTTCAATTGTATTTCAGTGACGTGAACAACGCACTTGTTTTACATGGCGGTGCAGGATCTGATTCAAGTCTTAGTTCAATTTTAAAAGTCTATGCTGACAGGGCTATCAGGGAAGCAGATTCAATTTCTTCAGTGGTTTCGGCAGTATCCATGATGGAAGACAATGAAATGTTCAATGCAGGTACGGGATCAGTGCAGCGCATTGACGGTTCGATCCAGATGGATGCGGCGGTAATGACTGAGAATGCCCTGGGATCAGTCATAAACATTGAGAAGGTGAAAAATCCGGTGCAGGTCGCCAAGGCGGTGATGGAGGGAAGCCCGCACCTGGTACTTAGCGGAGATGGTGCAGTAGAGTTCGCCAGGGCAATGGGGTTCGAAGAGTACGATCCAAACACTGAAAAAGCAGAGAAGCTCAGAAAGAAGATACTTGAGGAATTGTTTGAGAAGGAGGGTAACAACGACCAGAGACTCTTGAATTTTCTCAGAATACAGAAGATAAAGGAACTGGCAAGATATTCTTCTGATACGGTTGGTGCAGTCTGCAGGATGGAAGGCCGATTCGCGGCGGCTGTGTCCACAGGTGGAGCGGTACCTATGCTCCGGGGAAGGGTTGGAGACAGCCCCTTGCCGGGCAGCGGAATTTATGTGGGAAAGAAAGGAGCTGTGGTGGCAACAGGAATAGGGGAGGAAATAATCAGAAGGAGCCTGTGCTACCGGGTGTATGACAGAATAGGAAGCGAAGGCCTGAAGGGCATACTGGAATCCGAAATTGACAAGTTTGGCGACGTGTCTGTTGGCATAATCGCAATAGATGCAGAGTCTGAAGAATACAGCTCAACCAGAAACATGGCTGTTTCCGTATCGAGAAAGTGATTTTTGTCTTAGGGTAAATATTTATTGTAATAAACCATTAGACCTGCAATGGACTTCGCAAAGTTTAAGACGATGCAGTTTCCCAGAGAGGTATATGTTGGCCACGAAGTCCTTCATAACATTTCATCTGTGGTTGCAGAGAATACCAGGAATAATAGAGTTGCTATCATAACCGGACATACAACGTACGGAATTGCCGGGAAAGATACGGAAGACATTCTTTCGGACGCGCATTATGAGGTTTCAAGCCTGAAGACCGGGGGCGCTGACGATGACAACCTCAATGAAGCAATTGATTTTGTGCGTGAAACCCGTGCCGGCATTGTCATAGGTGTTGGCGGCGGTTCCAAGATAGATCTTGCAAAGATGGCCGGCCACACTGTTGGAATACCAATGATCAGTGTTCCAACCACTCCCAGCCACGATGGCATAGCAAGCCCGAGAGCGACAATCAAGAAAACCGACATGGTTCTTTCTGAACAGGCAATAATGCCTGTGGCAATAATAGCAGACACAGCAGTCATGGTCAAGGCACCGTTCAGGTATCTGGCCGCCGGCGCTGCTGATGTTATATCAAATGTCACTGCCGTACTTGACTGGAAGCTTGCTTCCAGAATAAGGGGAGACGATTACAGCAGCAGTGCAGCTACACTTTCAGAATATGCTTCGTCAGAACTCATTGAGAAGGCACACATGATTCAGCCTGGCGTCGAAGAGGCGGTATGGCTCGTGGTAAAACAGATACTTGCATCCGGCACTGCCATGGCAATCGCATCTTCATCAAGGCCGGCAAGCGGGAGCGAACATCTCTTTGCCCATGCGCTTGAGAAGTTCGGGAAAGGAATATCAATACATGGAGAACAGTGTGCAATGGGTTCAGTCGTGTCCATGTATCTGCACGGGGGAGACTGGAACCTGCTGTTTGAGACTTTCAGGAAAATAGGGCTCTCTGTCAGTGCAAAGGACTATGAAATCAAAGATGAGACCGCTGTAGATTCCCTGAGGACTGCACACTCGATCAGGCCTGAAAGATTCACGATACTTGGAAATACGGATCTGAGCGAGGGTGCCGCAAGAAAGGCTCTGGAAATTACAGGCGTAATTTAAGGTGAAAGGCAATGGCTAAGATTTCTCTGATAGGCGTAGACTTGGCTAAGGAAGGTTTGGAATTCACATTCGTTGAACCATTGAAGGGCTGCACAGAATGCAGGATTAAGAATGTGTGCTTCAACCTGGAACCAGGCAAGAACTACAGGATCATAAAGGTAAGAGACAAGGAAAACCCATGTTTTGTTTTCAACAGGGACAAGGTGAACACAATTGAGGTTGAACCTCTCGATGATGTCCTGAATGTCAAGAATGGCATGAAGCTGCAGGAGGGTTCAACGCTCAAAACAGCTTCACTCAACTGTGACAATCTTACATGTGAAAACATAGAAACGTGTAACCTGATGCATATTAAGGATGGCCGCAAGGCGAGAATAATAAGCGTTGGAGAGAAAGTTGACTGCCCCAAGGGATTTGACCTCAGGAGAGTCACAGCCTCACTAAAGTGAGATAAGTGCCATCTTCTCACGTGACAATCGGGCTCGTCGGAAAGCCGAATGCCGGCAAATCAACCCTTTTTTCTGCAATGTGTGAAACACAGGCGGATATCGGCCAGTACCCTTTCACGACAATCAAGCCCAATGTTGGAGTTTCTTACATAACGGCAGATTGCCCCCACACTGAAACAGGAAATGAATGCAAGCCTAATTTCGGCAAATGCGACAATGGAAAGCGCCTGGTTCCGGTTGAGGTAGTAGACATACCGGGCCTTATCAGGGGTGCAAGCACAGGCAAAGGAATGGGCAATGAATTCCTTGAAAACATTAAGGACGCCATTGTCATTTTGCAGGTTTACGATGCGTCTGGACATACTGCAGAGGATGGATCGATTATTGAACAGGGGGGCGAAGATCCAGTCAATGAAATCAATCTCGTCAGATCGGAGCTGGCTATGTGGGTCACCGGGCGCCTGAAGGATGACTGGGAAAGATTCTCCAAGAGGGCCGATCTTTCGGGCGAACCTTTCGAGAAGGCGCTCCTGAAGAAAGTTTCTTCGATCGGATTAAACCAGTCGGATCTGCACACAATATTCACAATGGCAAAGTTTCCACAGAAGTTTGAGAAATGGGGCGATTCTGATTTCGACAATTTTGCTGAAGCCGTATTTACGGGACTCAAGGCCATGATTGCAGTTGGAAACAAGGCCGACCTCCTCACAGAAGATCAGAGAACAGAACTCATGAAGAGGATACCCGGCACTCTGCTCATATCAGCTGAATACGAACTGACTGTTTCAAGAGCTTTTTCCAATGGCTTCATAGGATCCACCGATCCGCCATTTGAAATCAAGCACGACCTAAACGAGAAACAGAAAGCAGGACTGGAAAAGATATCGGACCTTTTTGCATCTTCATCTGTTAAAAGGACTCGTGACCTGCTCACTCACATAGTGAAGGAAGTGCTTGGCAGGATAGTCGTTTATCCGGTTTATGATGAAACCCACTGGACTGACAAGAATGGCAACGTGCTCCCTGACGCATTCATCATGAAGAACGGAGAAACGGCGCTGGACCTTGCATACAGGATTCACACAGACATTGGTGAGAACTTCATAAAAGCAATTGATGCAAGAACCAGAAGGACTGTCGGCCGTGATCATGAGCTCCACGACGGGGATGTCATAAAGATAGTGGCAAAGTCTAACTAGATGCCCGTGTTCCCGACTGTGAAGGGTGGTGGCATAAGTTAAATACCCTTTAAACAATCGGTGTTTCACACTTTCATATTCATTCAGGGTGATATATTGGGAAATGGAGAAAACGCAGGTTCGAAACTGAGCAGCGATCGTGGCAAATACAGATGGTCTGACAGAGACTACAAGAGAAGAATCCTCCAGCTGAAAAAGAAGAGCGATCCGCTCGAGGGTGCTCCGCAGGCCAAGGGCATAGTGATAGAGAAGATTGGAATTGAGGCAAAACAGCCAAACTCTGCCATAAGGAAATGCGTCAAGGTGCAGCTCATAAAGAACGGAAGGCAGATCACAGCGTTTGCTCCGGGCGATGGTGCAATTAACTACATTGATGAACACGATGAAGTCATGGTCGAAGGAATCGGCGGAAGGATGGGAAGAAGCAAGGGAGACATTCCCGGAGTCAGGTACAAAGTGATAAAAGTCAATGGAATCTCACTCAGGGAGCTTGTCAAAGGAAAGAAGGAGAAGGCGGTGAGGTAATGGAACTGAAACTTCTTGGAAAATACAGTGTCAACGACGTTGTTGTTCACGACGAGAGCCTCGGAAAATATATCAATCTCACGGCAGTCCTTAACCTCCACACCGGCGGCAGGTATTCGAGCTACTTCGCAGGTAAAGCCAATATGAACACAGTAGAAAGGCTCCTAAACAAGCTCATGAGAAGCGAAAAATGGACTGGAAAAAAATACAGTGCATACAGAGTTCTACAGGAAGCTTTTGAGATCATTGAGAAGAAGACAAAGCAGAATCCCGTGCAGGTGCTCATAGACGCCATAGAAAACGCGGCTCCAAGAGAAGAAGTTACCAGGCTGAAATACGGCGGAATAGCTGTTCCAAAGGCAGTTGATGTTTCTCCGTCAAGAAGAGTCGACATAGCACTCCGAAACATTGCGCTGGGAGCGACCAACTCTTCCTTCAAGAGCAAAAAATCCATAGAGAACTGCCTTGCAGATGAAATTACATACGCTGCAAAGAATGACGCAAATGCTTTCTCTGTGAACAAGAAAGAAGAAATGGAAAGAATAGCACAGTCTGCCAGGTAATCTTTTTCCTGGCCAATTGTTTTTTAAATATTACATTACGAGAATCGCACCCAGTACTGATATGGCAATCATCATTGCCAGCGTAATGTAGGACGCGATGTGTGACCTCTTTCTCAGCTTTTTCAGTTCTTCCATCTTGCCCTCTCTTGAAAGGGCCATGAGCCTCTTTCCGTGATAAATGTTATTTCCGTACATGAGAAGAATCATCGCAACAACGAGGATCATTTTCGCCAGCAGGACCTTACCGTTGTATGAGGTAAGAAGGTATGACGGGGCTGGAAGCAGCCAGTCAAAGGCAAGGATAAGGCCCGTAACAATAAGCAGAGCCAGTAGAGCGTGCGTAAAAACTGCAAACCTCTTCGCAATTGAACCAACAACCCTCGTTCTGGCTTTTTCATCCATTTCCAGAGTAAAAGAGGCAGGTAGAACCACAATCCACATGAAGAACGAGCCCCCTATGAAAAGTACCGCGCTGAAAAGATGAATCCACAGAACGGTAACTGCAACCCATTCGCCAAGCACCTGTGGGAATCTTTACAATTAATTTAAGTTTATCAAGGGAATTCCAGTCACCATGGCCATGGACAGAAAAGAGATACTGAAGGACCCGGTCAGGGATATGAAGGTCAGCGGGGACTCAACAATAAGGGAACTGCTGGATTCCTTTTCCGGGGCAGGGGGGTTTTCTGCTTCCAAAATATACACTGGATACAGGATACTCGGAAAGATGTTCTCAGAGGAGAATACCACGTTCCTTTCATTTCCTGCAGACATTATTTCCACGGGCCTGAGAGGCGTCATTAACGGCATGGTCAGGAAAGGCCTGGTGGATGCCATCATAACTACCACCGGAACACTGGACCATGACATTGCAAGGAGCGTAAGCAGCTACTACTGTGGCCTTTTTGAATACAGCGACACAGCGCTTGCTGAAATAGGGGTAAGCAGGCTTGGTAACGTAGTCATACCGGAAGAGAACTACGGCCCGGCCATTGAAAGGGCCGTAACACCTGTGCTGGAAAAACTGTACAGTAAGGGCAAGGACTGGTCCGGCGTTGACATAATCAGAGAAATGGGGCTCAGCCTAAATGACAGTTCTTCAATACTTTTCAGTGCAGCAGAGAAAGGCATTCCTGTCTTCGTTCCCGGAATAACGGACGGTTCTTTCGGGTCACAGCTCTGGTCTTTCTATGAACGCAACAGGGATTTCCGGGTCAATCTCCTTGAGGACGAACATCTGCTTTCCGATCTGATTTTTGATGCAAAGAAGACAGGTGCCCTCATGGTTGGAGGTGGAATTTCAAAGCATCACACCATATGGTGGAACCAGTTCCGTGAAGGCCTTGATTATGCTGTTTACCTTACAACGGCTCAGGAATATGACGGATCACTTTCTGGGGCAAAGCTGGAGGAAGCCATATCATGGAAAAAGGTAAGAACTGATGCAGAATTCGTGAATATAACAGGAGAAGCAACGGTGATACTGCCTCTTCTTGTTGCGGAATTCCTGTGATCAGATATACTGGAGCCAGAGCATTACGGGGTCATCCTCTCCGTCGAGTTCTGTCTTTGTTTCCCCAAGCCCGCTTCTGGTAACGAACGAGTAAAAATAGATTCTGCCGTTGTTTTCCTTGCCGTACATGAGATGTTCGACCGGGTCTCCGTCCGGGGCATGGGAAAGCTGTTCAGGCGCATTCGGGCTAAATCGTACCACAACTTCTTCCCCGCTTCGTTCAATGCTGTAAGCTCTGTTGATATCAATGTAGTTCATGAGCTTGTCTGTCTCTATGTTCGGTTTTGACATTCCAAGTAACATTGCTTCACCAATTTAACCCTTTGCGAAACCATAAATCTCATCTGGAAATATATTGGCATGAGATACATCACAGAGGAGGAAGTGAGAAGGAATCTCCACATGCCGGATGTTATCAGTGCAGTGCGGAGCGCCTTTGAGTCCTATTCCCGGGGTAACGCAGCCTTTTCACCCAGAGACAGGCTGTTTTCAGATGGAATCGTATTCAACACAATGCCGGCAATTCTGGGCAGCGAGCACATTGCAGGCATGAAAGCGTACATTGCGGGCCGTCATGGTGCGAATTTCATCGTTATGGTCTTTGACACGGCTTCCTATGAACTGAAGGCTGTTGTTGAGGCAAACAGGCTCGGGCAGATGCGGACTGGGGCGCTTCCTGCCATAGCCACTTCGATGCTTCTTGAGAAGAAGGACATCGATTTCGCGCTTATTGGAACAGGGTACCAGGCAGAAACACAACTTGAGGCCATGAATGAACTATTCAATCTGCAGGCTGTCAGGGTCTTCTCAAGGAACATGAAGCACGTGGAGGAATTTTCGGCCACTTACTCCGAGAGATTCTCTCTCGACATAAAGGGGGTGTCATCAGCCAGAGAATGCGTTTCAGGAGCCGACGTCATAACAACAATAACTAATTCAAAGGAGCCTCTGTTCAGTGCAGACTGGCTCGGAGATTCATTCCACATAAACCTCGTGGGAGGAAATCTGCCTGACAGGAGAGAAGTGGGGAACGACGTGCTTTCAAAAGCAGATCTTGTTGTTGTTGAAGACCTGAAACAGTCGCTGATTGAATCCGGTGAAATAATTGGATTCTATGACAACGGAAGCAGTAAGATCATAGAATTTTCCAGCATGTATTCTGACCCCGGACTCTTTTCCGGAAAAAAGAAGACAGTCTTCAAGACAATGGGAGTCGGGCTGGAAGACATAGCAGTGGCAAACCTGCTGCTTTGATCACCCAACTCTCCCTTTTTTCTGCATGATTTCTCTGTATATGTCCACAAGCCTGTCGACGTGCCTTTCAATGGAAAACTCATTTGCCACTTCATTCGGCCTGTATGTCTCAATCTTACCCATCATCTCTATTGCTGCCCTTGCAAGGTCAGCAGAATCATCGTGTGAAAATATCTCACCGCTGATTCCTGATTTGGCAAGTTCAACCTGTGATGACCCGTCCGGAACGAGAATGGGGGTCCCGAGAGCCATTGCCTCCAGGTCAACAGTGCTCTGAACCTCATAGTCCGAAGGGTTGCAGAATATATCCGCACTCCTGTAGAGAAGAAGTTTGTCATTCTCAGGAACAAAGCCAAAAAATTCCACGTTTCCTGCGCCTGAGTCTTCGGCCAGTTTTCTGTAAAATTCAAGATGCGGCCCGGTACCCGCAATAATTATCCTTATGCCCTCTTTTTGAAGGTCATCCGCGGCCCTTATAAGAACGTCGAGGTCTTTTTCCTTCCCTATCCTTCCAAGATAAAGGATGAGCCTGTCTTCTGCTCCTATTCCAAGCTCCTTCCTGGCTTCCTTCCTGGCCAGGTCTGTGTGGAATTTGCCGAGGTCAATGCCGTTGTTCAGCACCCTGACTTTTTCTATCCCAATTGCCTTTATCTTTTCCGCAATATCGTCGGAAGGGGATATCACCAAATCGTACTTGGAATAGTGCCACTTCAGGTATCTCCTGATAATCCTGGCAAGCCTCCTAGTCATGCTGCTGTTGGATCTGGAATAGGATGATATGACGGTTTCATCAAATACCATGCTGTGGAATGTGGAAACAATAGCTGCATCCGTGTGCCTTGAAGCCATAGTTCCGGCAAAGCCCATGGAAAAAGGGGTCTGTGTGTGGATCACGTCAACATTTTCCTTCAGGATCTTTCTGTTGGCCCTGAACGGCGTAATGCCGACCCTGTATTGTGGATAAGGCGGGAAAGTCACTCCGCCCGTCCTGATGATCTGTATGGCCCCGCTGTTCTTTTCATCAGATCTCCGCTTTCCGGTTGTGACAATAAAAACCCGTATTCCGCGTCTGCTCATCTCGCGTGCTATATTGTCTACGTATACGACAACCCCGTCCATTGCCGGGCGGTAACTGTCTGTGTAAATTGCAACGGTCAGTTTCTCAGGCATCGGTTTCAATTTGGACTTTCAGGTAATATGCTTATGATTATGATATTTTGCCGGATTTCGGATGTTGTTTATTGTTTAACATAAAATATTTTAATACTGAAGTAATTTTGGCTGACTTCTATGGCCGAATACAAGTGGGTAGCGCTCTCCAATACTACAATTGGTGTAATGATGGCTACCATAAATCAGACAATTCTTCTGATCTCCCTTCCTGACATATTCAAGGGAATCAGCCTGAATGCCTATGATCCTGGCAACTTCCAGTTCCTGCTATGGATTCTTCTTGGATTTAACATTGTGACAGCAACACTTCTTCTCACATTCGGAAGGCTTTCCGACATGTATGGAAGGGTTAGGCTCTTCAATATGGGTTTTGCAATTTTCACTGCAGGCTCCCTCTTTCTTTACATAACTCCTGGTACTGGGACATTCGCAGCTACATATCTCGTTACATTCAGGATAGTGCAGGGCATAGGTGCAGCGTTCCTTTTCGCAAATTCCGCCGCAATACTGACAGATGCATTTCCCAGCAATGAGAGGGGAACGGCCCTGGGAATTAATTCCATTGCTGCCATAGGAGGTTCCCTTATGGGAATCATACTTGGCGGCGTACTTGCTGTTCTCGACTGGAGGTATGTCTTCCTTGTGAGCGTTCCGTTTGGTGCACTGGGCACAATATGGTCATACCTCAAGCTGAAGGATAACTCTCAGAGGGATAAGACACAGAGGCTCGACTATGCGGGAAACATCACATTCGCGGTTGGGCTCACGCTTGTGCTTGTAGGGATTGTGTATGGCCTCATGCCCGACCAGAGCGCAGGTTCAACGACTGGATGGGCGAATCCCTGGGTAATAGCGTCTTTTGTGGCAGGGCTTTCAATGCTCATTGCTTTTCCGTTCATTGAGAAGCGTGTCAAGTACCCAATGTTCAGGCTTTCCCTCTTCAAGATAAGGCCTTTTGCGTTCGGCAACATATCGAACCTCCTGGCTGCAATGGCAAGGGGAGGGGTTATGATAATGCTGATAATTCTTCTTCAGGGAATCTACCTCCCACTTCACGGTTACACCTATGCCAGTACGCCGTTCTGGGCAGGCATTTACATGGTACCTATGACGATCGGCTTCATGATAATGAGCCCAATCAGCGGAAAACTTTCTGACAAATACGGTGCAAGGGGGCTTGCTACCATTGGAATGGTGCTTGTTGCTTTAGCTTTCCTGTTTTTAGCCATAATTCCGCTAAATTCGTCCGATTATTATTACGAATTCGCAGGCGCAATTGCCCTCATGGGAGTAGGAAACGGACTGTTCTCGTCTCCTAATTCTGCAGCCATAATGAATGCTGTTCCAAGGGAAACGAGAGGAGTATCGTCCGGAATGAGAGCAACACTCATGAATACCGGGATGACAGTCAGCATCGGCCTGTTTTTCACTGTTGTCATAGTGGGACTCTCAGGTAACCTTCCCGGTTCATTTTCAACTTCTCTTGACAGCGTTGGTGCATCAAACCTGATACCCGTGTTTGACAAGATGCCCCCAACAACA
This sequence comes from Thermoplasmataceae archaeon, assembly GCA_046703525.1. GTDB lineage: Archaea > Thermoplasmatota > Thermoplasmata > Thermoplasmatales > Thermoplasmataceae > WAQW01. Next base: position 33,508 of record JBJKSW010000087.1, on the reverse strand, counting down.
GCCATGTTCTCTGCATTCCTTGGACAGAACCCGGTTTCCCAGCTTCTGCAGTCAACGCACCTCGCGTCGCAGTTGAGCCCCAGCCTCCTGACGACACTTGAGAGCAAAACCTGGTTTCCGCACGCTCTTGAACCCGCTTTCGTGTTCTCCCTTCACCTTGCTTTTATCATTGGGGCGTTAATGGCAATTATAGCTGCAGTTGTTTCTGTGAGCAGGGGCAGAATGTTCGTGTATGAGGATGAATATGAACGGAAAGACCCGGAAAAAGAAGTTCAAGATTTAACTCAGGGAGCAGGTTCTGCACAAGTGCCGGAAGAAGTGCACGCTCAGGAAACCGGAAAATCAGAAATCGAAGGAGAAGCTGAATCAGGAGGCATCAGGTAATGTCAATGGAAACGGAAAAAAAGATGAAACAGATCGAGAACATAGCACTCTGGAGGAATTTTTTCCATGTCTGGAAAAAACTCAACCGTGGTGCAGGCGAAAATCTCTCTTCACTTGGTATATCGTTTCTGGATTACAGGGTACTGAGGTTCCTGGCTGAAAACGGGCCATCCTCAATGTCAGGAATATCCGACTTTCTTCTTGTCACGCAGGGCCACATAACCGGCGTTATAGATGTCCTGGAATCAGCCGGAATGGTCAGAAGAACCAGGAGCAGTGAGGACAGAAGAGTCATACACATCGAGATAACCGAACCTGGCCTTGAAAAGGGGAAGATAGCCAGAAGAGTCCATGAGGAATACATGGACCACGTTTTCGGCATCCTGAGCCAGGAAGAAAAGAAGTCATTCAACAGTTCAATTATGAAGCTGCACAGATATCTGGACCAATCCTGACTGCCGTTGCCGGATACTGAAACAATGGGACTATCTATATACGCCCGGACGATAAATATAGGACTATGAAGAAAGAGACAGCCCTGTTTTCAGCAAGCAGATTCCTGAGGTCATTCGTTATGCTGGCTCTTTCAGTAACTGCTCCATTCTACCTGATTCACCTTGGCCTCGATTATATAGAAACCGGAATAGTGCTTTTTGCCAGTTCACTGTCATCCACTGCAGCCATACGCTACTACCCCAAATTGAGGGCACAAAACAGGATAATTGTCATTCTCTATTCCGGTGTATTTGCTGCAGCAATTCTCTTCATGCTGTTGTTTCAGAATCTGCCAGCTTTCATAGCAGCTCTTGTGTTCGGGGGCATTTCCCTTTCCGGGAAGGACATGACTCCCAACCAGCCCATAGAGCAGTATGCAATCGGAAGTACCATCGAAGACCAGAGAGAGAAGAACACTGCCTACACGTTCTACAATTTCATGGCCTACAGCGGGAACATGGTTGGGGCAATATTCCTGTTCATAGAGAGCGGTAGTGAATTCACTATTATTTTCGAGTTTTCCTTTGTATTTGCAGCTGTTTCAATTGTTCCTTACCTTTTTGCATCTTTTCCAAACCACGAAAGAAGCCCGGCTCAGATTGTGCTTGACCCGGAGACAAGAAAGCTGACACGTGAACTGAGCGCACTTTTCGCCACCGACTCCTTTGCCGGAGGACTCGTAACAACGTCAGTCCTTTCATTATGGTTCAATGTGGTATATTCAACTTCCCTGCAGGAAAACGGGCTGATATTCTTCATCGTATCGCTGATCACAGCCCTTTCAATCCTCTATTCAGGATCCATTTCAACAAGGATGGGGCTGGTCAGGACCATGGTGTATACGCATCTCATAAGCAATGCATTTCTCATCCTGATGCCTGTCATCCATTCACTTATTTACAGTGAAGCTTTTCTTTTCATAAGGCAGGCTACTAGCCAGATGGATGTGTCGCCAAGGGACAGCCTGATTAACACAATCATAGACAAGGACATGAGGATCAGGACCAATTCCGTCTTTCTCGCATCGAGAAATATTGCCCAGATTCCTTCTCCTGCCCTTGGAGGGATTCTGCTTGACTTGTTTCCTCCATCACTGCTTTATTCCGCCGGTCTCATCAAAGCATCCTATGACATAGTTCTATACATCAGGTTCAAACGGTTCAAAATGTAGCAAATATGTTATCTCTATTTGCAATGTCCTGCCAATGGAAAACAGGAATGTACTTCTTACAGGAAGCGCAGGTTTTATCGGTTCAAACATGGCAGAGATGCTGGTCAGCAACAACCAGGTAACAGGAATAGACAATTTTGCTAATGTTGATGACAGGTTCATAAAACCCCTCCTGCCCAATGGAAATTTCTCTTTCAGCAGAGTTGACATAAGAAATGCTGAAGAGCTTGACAGGCTCGGTCGTTCAGACGTTGTGATTCACTTTGCTGCAAACTCCGATGTGAGGGGAGGATCAGAAAATCCGTCTCTTGACTTTGACATCAACGTCAAGGGTACGATGAACATACTTGAGTTCATGAGAAAGAAGGATGTCCCCGAGATAATATTTGCCTCCAGTTCCACAGTGTACGGGGAGGCGGAAGTCATGCCGACTCCTGAGGATTACGGGCCGTACATGCCTATTTCTTCATACGGGGCATCCAAGATGGCCGGAGAGGGATTCATAACAGCATACTCGCATTATTATGGTTTCAGGGCCTCAATATTCAGGTTTGCAAACATAGTGGGCAGAAATTCCACACACGGCGTAATATTCGATTTTATCAATAAGCTGAAGAAAGACCCTGAGAAGCTCGAGATACTTGGAGACGGTAGCCAGAGGAAGTCGTACATGCATGTGTCTGACTGTGTTTCTTCAATTGTTTATGTGCATGACAGGGCCCATAAGACAGACATATTCAACCTTGGAAACAGAGAGACCACAAGCGTTGTCAGGATAGCAGATGAGGTGACAGGGCAGATGAAACTTGGAAATGTGAAATACGACTTCACGGGAGGAATCGGCGGCAGGGGCTGGAAAGGCGATGTCAAGGTGGCGCAGCTTGGAATTGACAAACTTCTCGCAACCGGATGGAAGAACAGGTACACAAGTGATGAATCAGTATCGGTTGCGGTGGGAGAATCACTCAGGCAGATCGGATAGTTTCAGACAAATTCACAGTCCCGGTAGTCTGCAGGATCGTATCCGGCAAGTTTTCCATCTTTTTTCAGCAGTTTTCCGTTCACAATGACGTCTGTCACGTTTGAAGGATTGGATGAGTAAATTATGTTGTTCACAGCGGCATCACCGCCTGACATCATGTTTGGCATCCTGGCGTCCAGAAGTACGACATCCGCCTTCTTTCCGGCCTCAATAGATCCTATGTCTGTCCGTCCCAGACTGGCGGCTGCATCAACTGTGCACATTTCAAGCATTTTCATGGCACTGAGCTGTGAAGCATCCCAGCGCTGATTCTTGACTGATATGCTGCCGTATTTTGCTTCCTGCAGTATGTTGAGTGAATTGTTGCTCCCGCTGCTGTCTGTTCCAAGTGATACTGTTATTGAATTTTCAAGCATTTCAGGTATTGGCGGGACACCTCCTACACCAAGCTTCGAGTTGCTCGTGGGATTCCAGGACACCTTTACCCCCGCAGCAGCCATCAATTTTACCTCCCTCAGTGTTGCCCACACGCAGTGGGCTGCAATTAGCCTCCCCGAGAGAAATCCTATGTCCGCAAGATGCTCAATTGGCCTGTTGCCGTGTTTCCTGACGAAGTCATATACCTCTTTCCTGGTTTCTGCAAGATGGGTGTGGATGGTCGTATCATAACGTTCAGCAACTTCCATGGCCCTTCTGTACGTTTCATCAGATGCAACATAGACGCCCTGTACTCCAATTGATCTTGTTACCAGTTCGCTGTTGCCTGTTTTTATGAACGACTCGGCATTTGCGACAGGGTCACCCTTCTGGGTTGTCAGTTCCCGGTCAAGTGTGTTCCATGCCAGAAAAGCCCTGATTCCAGTTTTCTCTGCGGCCCTTGCTATGATGTCCTCTCCGTAGTAGAGGTCGTGAAAAGATGTAATGCCCGAATCGAGCATTTCAAGCATGCCGAGGGATGATGAATTGAAAATACCCTTTTCCGTGCGTTCCGCGTCAAGCTTGAATGTCCTTTCTAGAAATGCCTCCAGTGGTATATCATCCAGTTTTCCTTTCAGATGGGCCATGGCAACGTGCGCGTGCGTATTGATCATCCCGGGCATTACAAGCTTGCCTGCCGCATCAATCTCGTGGTCAGCGCCGCCGGTTACACGGCCTATGGACGTAATGAGACCATCTTCGATCAGAATGTCTCCCTTAAGAATCTCCCTTTCCGGGTTCATGGTTATTATCAGGCCGTTGCTGATCTTGAGGGTGCTCATTGAACGATGAGAATTGAATCTCTATTAATGCTTACGGTGAATCCTCAATTCGCTCGTTGTAGCTCCTCCTCGAGGTCCATATTGCCGCCACAGTCACGGCGATCACGAAGAAGAGCAGGAAACTGCCCCCGTAGAAGTATGAATTGAACCTGTCGAGCACCAGAACAGCAAATGCACCGACAACAGCACCGGAAATTACTGAATATCCAAGAGATACTCCGCGTTCAGAAGACCATTTGGTATCGGTCCTGTACAGGAAAAGAAGAAGTGCAACTATGGAAATCAGAAAGAGAGTCAGTATGACGTTCCTGTATGGTAGGTTGAATGTGGCGAGCGGGAGCAGGTACTCGTACCCGTTCACTATGAAAGAATAGATTGAAACAACCTCAAGGTATGCAACAGCAGAGAAGGCCTGGTAGTAGTCTATTCTGCCAAGGTTGAGAAGCGGAATGGCGGTCGGGTTGTTCATAAGGTATATGGCGGCGTACTGTTCCAGCAGGAAAAGGTTTGACACTATCACACTGCCGACTACCCTGTGCATCTTTCTTGTTATTATGCCTTCCTCAAGGATCATGATCCCGATTGCCATCATGATCGAAATCAGGGTCTGGTAGTCAAAGCTCAGGAGCAGATTGTTCAGCAGTGAACTGCTGTATATCCCAAGGTTATAGGAAAGCGAATAGATTACGATGAGCATGAATATAATTGTGAAAACAGGATATACATACACTGTAATCTCCCTCTTCAGGAACACTTTTGCCCACGGGAGAAGCACTATGGGAACAAGTATGTAGTAGTTTATGTATGAAGAGAGGTATGGAAAAACGTAGAAAAGAAGGAAAAGTGAAGGCAGCAGTATGACTATCTTGAACGCATAGAACTCAATCTCCCTCTGCAATGAATTCATGCCACCACCTTTCCGTACCTGTATTCTGAAATGATCCTGAGGAAGAGCTGCTTCCTGTTTATCACCCGTGTCTTGATACCAAGGCTGTTGAAGAACGATGAAATCCCCCTGAGCCTGTTGTTTTCGTTTATTCCTGCGCTCATGAGCAGCTTCTTGACTGTAGGATCTTCACTGGTTGGAATAAAATCATACCTGTTGATCAGGAACAGGCTGGTTGGTTTTCCAGGTCTCTTCACGGGCGTGCCGGATGAATCAAACCTTTCGGAATACGCAAACGGAGTGAGTATGATTATTAATGCCTCCTTTTTCACATTCTTATTAATGCTTTCAATTGCTCTGTCTATGGAAAAGTAGCCCTCAGGCCTTATGTCCGCTATGACTCGCTCGAACTCTTCAATGCTCTTTGCTGATTTCTGTGCCTTGATCCTGTGCTGGTGAACGGAGGAACTCACAGTGAATCCAACGCCGTCGTGGTTCTTGAGTATTGAATACGCGGCACTAATGACGCTTGTGATCATCTCATCATACAGCCTGATCTCCTCGGAACCCTGATTCACACCGTTGCTGTAATCAAGCACAAATTCGACGTCGATTGTCCTTTCCTCCTCCATCTGCTTTACGTAGATGTCCTCTCCGTTCTGGATACCGTACCTGCTCCAGGCAACGTACCTGAACTCGTCACTTTCTTCATACTGCCTTATTCCGTAGAAGTTATAGCCCTGCCCTATACTCTTTGATATGTGCATTCCCTGTGTGAACATGAAATTGCTGAGCCTGTCGCTGCGGAGTGTAGCGATCTCGCTCATTGAAGGCGCTATTTTCACATCATTGTCCTGTGCCAGTATGAGGGAAGTGATGCAGAGCCTCAGCGCGTCCTCTGCATAAACTATTATGGGCCCGACGTTGTATTTTCCCACGGCCTTGGATGCGATCCTGTAAGTGCGTTCAGCAACCTCGTGCGGTCTCAGGCTGAGATCCCCGTCTGCGTCACCGTCCACCCTGAAGACTGTTGAAAGTGTATCGTAATAATGGAAGTAGACTGTCTGATTCAGGGGGTTTGTGAACTTAAGGTTGACCTGGAGAAACTCGCCCTTTCTTCCAAGCGGCTTCTTGACTTCCCTCTGGACTCTTAATTTCCTCAGTTTCTGCGATATGCCCAGATTGAAGATTATGATGTCGGCATAAATAATCATTGACAGGACTGTGACATATAGAAGAAAATTGCCGTATCCGAGTATGAATGCCTCGAACTCTCCGAAGAGAACTACTGCAATCAGTGCGAACCCTGTTTTCTTGATCATTTGGGTGCAGCAACCTGTGAGACTATGCTTGCTATTATCCTCAGCGTAGTTGCAACGGCGTCCCCTGCGTTTTCAATGAGCGTCTCAGAATTAAGTATGAGCCGGTGGTTCAGGATCTCGTTTGCAAGATATTTCACATCCTCGGGTATCACGTAGTCCCGGCCGTTTATGAGCGCATTTGCCTTTGCGGCATTTAAGTACTTATATGATGTTCTCGGGCTGGCCCCAAGGAAAACCCTCTTGTCGTCCCTTGTCTTTCTTATCAGGTCAACGATATAGCTCACAATCTCATCGTTGGCCCTGACTGAGGGCAGCTCCTTTCTAAGCATAAGGATGCGCTCCTTTCCGAGCGGGTCCACTTCTTCAGCCATAATCGAATCCCTCTTCAGGATCTCGAGTTCCTCGTCCCTTGATGGATAGTTGATGTTATACCTGAACAGGAACCTGTCCATGAGGGCTTCTGCAAGTGGAAACGTGCCTTCCTGCTCTATGGGGTTCTGGGTCGCAATTACAAAAAATGGCTCCGGTAACCCTTCAGTATGCCCTCCAACAGACACATGCTTCTCCTCCATGCCCTCCAGAAGGGCAGAATGCACTTTGGGTGGTGTTCTGTTAAGCTCATCAGCCAGGAGGACATTGGTGAATATTGGGCCTTTCCTGAATTCCATCTTCTTGAGCTCCAGATTGAATATCATGTTCCCTGTTACATCAGAAGGAAGCATGTCCGGAGTGAACTGGATCCTCTTGAAGTCAAGGCCTATATGCTTCGCGAACTCGTTTGCAAGCAGTGTCTTGGCAAGTCCGGGGACTCCTTCCAGCAGCATGTGGTTGTCGGTGAGCAGTGATATGAACATCAGCCTCACAACACGCTCGGATCCAATCACCGCTTTTCCTATGTTCTTCTGTGCCTTTGCAACAGCATTTCTCAGGCCAGTCAGTTCAGCTTCAGTCAAACTCTCCATTCAGTTTTCCTCCAGTTCCAGCGTTATTGCTGACAGATCCATTTTCTTGATCTCAGCGTATGTGTCTATCAGATCGTTCAGTACCTGTTTTCTCATGCTTTTGCCCTTCTTGCTTCTGCGTTCAAACGTTGACCTTGCCATGGTATCGTATCTCCTGTACCTTCTCAGGAGTTTCATGAACCTTTTTCTGATCCTTTCTATGACATAAAGATCATTTTCCATGGCACCAACATAACTTCCATATTTCTCGTTCAAGATTACACCAACCTCCGCGTTAAACCTGTCTGCAGGAAGGCTGAATTTCTCCCTTTTCTTTTCGTATGCAGGAGATGAGTCAACTCTCTGCTTCACCGAGAAGTGTCTGACCACTCCCGATGCAATAATCACTGCCACGACCGGAAAAACAAATTTCAGGTCGGTCAGCGGATAATTCAGTATATGGTTCACGGTGCTCTGCAGTGTTTTCAGGAAATACTGTGTCAGAGAGCCGGAACTACTGCTCATCACTCACTTCCTCTGGCCTTACCTGGAGTTCGGCATAATAGAGTGACATTATGTCAAGATAATTGTAGATGCCCTCCAGCTTGTCCATGACAATGGCAGGATCGTCGCTGACCGGCCCGGAAAACCTGACCTTTTCATAATAGTCAAGATAGAACGTGGCAAGTTTCTTGAGGGCATTTGCCCTGTTCTTGTAAGTATCGCTCGTCAGCACATTCCTGTTCATATTGTCAGTTATGACATTGTTGTCGAGATTTCCCTCATCCGGTATCTTCAGGCCCACAACCGCAAACTCGTTTATTATGAACTGCCTGTTGGTCAGTGATTTCTGGACCTCAACGTTGTATTCCCTGATATAGTCGTTCTTGGCAGAGTTGTAGCCTTCAATTATAGCGCTGTTGAGGTCTCCGTCTCCGAGGTGCCTTCTGGCAGAAACTACCGGCGGTATGTCGCCGACTGTCTTCACCTTAATGACGGTTCTGGACTCGCGCTTGATTTTCTTCTTTTTCTTTAGCCTCGCAAAGAAGCCCTCGTTCATTTCATTCAGATTTTCATCCATTTGATTTTCACCTAACTCAAACTCATTCTGTAGAATTCAAGATTCGCTGGACTAAATTTAAGGGTAATTGGAGACGTCTTGCTGACATTGAATTCAACAGTTATATTGATGCTGGAATGAAGGGTCACATATGTGGTCAGATTGAAAACTGTATTGTTCCCGGAATAGGATATCTGCCCACTCTGCTTTGCTCCGTTAACGTACACTGAAGAGTTGTATGGAACCTGGAATGGCAGTATTATGCTGTACAGGTAGTTGTTAGCCGAAGCAGGCCCCGAATAAGACATACTGAATTGTGTTCCACTGAGGGAAGTACCATTAAGAGGCAGGCTCAGGTTGGAGGATGTCTCGTTGAAATATGCCATCTGTTCCGGGTTACCGGAAGTGAGTGTAAGTATGATTGATCTTACACCCACGGAGTTAGGGACACCAAGCGGGATACCCACAGTCAGGACAGAATATCCGGCTGCGGACTCAATGAAAACGGTAGAATTGCCAGAGGCCATACTGACGTTTAAGCTGGTGGCTATCGAATTCCTGTAGTTGTATGCCCAGGGTGTGACCGTCTGTGATATCAGCGTAACAGAGTATTCAGTCACGTTCTCTCCTGTTTTCACACCAGAAGCATTGAAAGAGATGTTGAAATCTTTCCAGACGAAATCGGGATTCGTGTAATTGAAGCTGAATATGCCATTGTATCCGCTAAAGCTGAAAAGTGTGGAATTCGAAAGTGCCGCGGCTGTCCCGTTCATTGGAAGTATGCTGTCGGTAAGCGCGAGTGTGTTCAGTGGAACTGAACCATTCATACCGTTTGTGAGGTTGAAAGTATTCTTCAGGTATGCATTTCCGGGCAACAGCTGTTTTTCAGACATTGACAGCCAGTAAGTGACCGCCGAACTGACGCTTATGTTCTCCAGCTGGCCAAAGAAATAGAACATTTCAGGAAGTATCTCATATGTGCCGTCAGGTATTCCATTTACTGTACCAAAGCCGGTTGCATTGGTGGTTCCGTTGGAATAATAAACCTTTCCAAGCACCTTGAAGTAAACTACATAAGGCGTTCCTGAGATTGAAAAGCCTGCACTCGTGTTGAAGTGAAAAGTAATATTGAATGTAGTGCCAGAATTTATGGCCCCGTTTCCGCTCAGATCCTGTGCTATCTGTGCAGGCGTGAGATCCGGCAGGCCGTAATATGGGGCGCTTCCCATTGCTTTCAATCCTGACCTGTTTCCTCCTCCGTTTATGGTGCTCAAAGGAGTCAGGTTAACGTCTTTGGAAAGGTTGCTGTTCAGCGTAAACTGTGAGGTCCTGTTTGTCTGGTAACCAATGTCAGAAGCAATGAGAGAATAGTTCCCGGCGATAAGGGCCATCCTGTAGTAGCCTGTGGAGTTGGTCGTGACGTTTGCAGCACTTATGGCAAATCTTGAATACATCGCGGCCACATGAGCACCCTGCACGGGCAGCCCGTCTTTTGTGTTAAACACCTGGCCAGTGATAATAACGGTGCGGTTACTCAGCGGTACAAGAGAGAAATTCTCGTAAGTCAACTGTTTTGTGATAGTGACATTCAACATCAGATTCTTGAAATTGACTGCTTCAACCAGTAATCTGTAATCTCCGGAATAAGCGAAATATGTCACGAAGTATCCTGTTGAATTAGTGATCACCCGGTCATAATAAACTGATCCATTGTAGGTGAGGAGGAAGAGAAGTGTTGTGTTGGAAACGGGGATGGCCGTGTTGTTTACAAGTACCTGGCCCGTCATCTCAAAACTTCCGGAATTGCTTAAATTGAGGGTGGAATTGTTTCCATTCAGTTGAGGGACCCTGGAGTTGTTTCCATAATAACCCGTATTGTTGTTTATGTATGGATTTACCGGGTACAGGTATATGTAATGCAGATTGGAAGGCGCACCACTTATGTCAATGAGGCTGATGTTTGTGTAGAATCCTGAATGTGAAGCAGTCAACCTGTTCATGCCATTGATTACCGGAACACGGTAATAACCTGTTGAATTCGTGAAAGCCACAGCGTTGGTCTGCTGAACATAAACTTCTGCATTCGATATTGCAGTACTGTTGGCCTTGTCCAGAACGTATCCTGTGAGATTGTATGTATTGTTCAGTGGAGTCAGGACCAGGTTCTGCTGGAGCTTATTTGTAAGGTTCAGTTCTGGAGGGGTTGGGATGTTGTCGTAACCGGTCAGAATAACGTTAAGCTGGTAGCTGTCTTCGAACAGGTTTGCCGTGAAAGCCGATTTGGCATCAGAACTGAAAATGTGGAGGCCGGTAAAGAATCCGTCCGCCTCTATAGTCACATTGGGCAGATTGATTCCAATTGAAGAAACAGTTGATCCAGCCCAGTTGATCTTTGGCTCAGTCTTCAGTGTAAGATTGAGATGTAATGTACCTCCGTTGAGGTTCAGCGGGACTATGTCTTTCTGATAGCCCGGAACCACAAATGTCAGATTCATCTCGCCGTAAACGAGAACTTTAACGCTGTATGATCCATTGTAGGCCGTTGTGCCGGCAGTATAAACAGGATATGCAAAAACGTAGAAGTTGGAATCAGCAATGGCTTTGCCGCTGCTCTGGTTATAGAATTTCCCGGTTATGTGCGTTGTACCATTCTGGGTAAGAGTAAAATTCGTAACTGCCGATGGGCCTGTTCCAAAGGACATACCACTAATGCTTGGAGGTTCAGCATATTGCGGATCAAACAGGTATCCGAGCTTGAAAACTTTGGGATTCTTGACAGGTGGCGGGTTAAGGCTGAGAGGGCCGGTCGGGTAAGAGACATTGAAGTAGAAAAATACCACCGAGAGGATTATTATCCCTGCGAGAATAGCAGCGACCGCCTTTGTATTCACTATATACAATGAAACGAACATCCGTATTTAAGCTTGTTCGAATTCAGTTTCGCACCTTCACGGCGACGCCTTTGCTCAAATCCCGCATGTATTCAGGGGGCATCTTTGCAGTGCCAACTCCTCTGAGTTCTCCATCGTGTTCCAGCACAACCTCGTCTTCCTGCCTGATGTCTTCTGTTGCGTCAAGTACGCCCATGGCGTATACGTTTGCCGTAGGCTTGAAATCGTCTATGCTGACAGTGAATTTCCGGTTGTCCAGAAATGTCTTTCCCATCTCCTTCGTCACAGTCAGCTTGCCCAGTCTCTCGTTGTAGACCAGCATCGCTTTTCCGTTCTCCATCAGCATGTCCTGGTTGTAGCTCCTTATGAGTTTCATTTCTTCCAGGAGAGGCCCAATCCAGTTTCCGAACTGGAACGATGCCAGGCTCAGAAGCTTCTGTTTCCTTGCATTCTTGTCTGTACCTGCTGAATAACCTGCCTGCAAATCACGAAGTGTTGCTCTGAGTGTATCCAGAAGTTCATCGCTCTTTATCTTCCCGACAATAAATTCTGAACCTTCCGGCAGCGCACTTCTGATAAAGGAAAGATCCGGTGTCAGATAAGCGACTACCTTTCTGTAAGTGTTCCTTTCGAAGTAACTCTTGAGCATTTCAGTTATCATGTTCCTTTCGTCCGCATACCATTTTCCAATCGTCGGTATGTCGTAAAATGCCGGAGGGTAACTTTCTTCAAGTTCTTCAGGCACAACACCTACGGGAGATGTGACAACTACCTTGTGGACCATCCTTGAATATCTGTCAATCCTGCTGAAAATCTTCCTGTGTGTTTTAGAGGTGTGATACGGTTTCCTTGCCGTGCATGGAAGAATAAGTGCAACATCCTTCCAGGCCGGGTGGCTGTATAAGCCAGAGACCCTGTTCCTGTATCTCTGAAGATCCGGCCTCATGAGGGAATCAACAGAATTTGCCTTGATATACGGCGTCCTGGCCGGGTAAAGCCTTTCCATGAAGTCGTACGTCCCGGTGTCAAGGATCCTCATGATCTCAACTGCCCTTGATGAAATTGTATATTTTTCGACTATTTCCCTGAGCGTCTGATTCTTAATGGCCATGGACAGGGATTCAACAATGCTCCGCCCGAAACCAAGGTTCTCACGAAGTGCGTTATCGGCTCCTTCAACTATTCCTAACGCAGAATACAGCTTCCCGCGTGACGATTCTGCCCTGATGAACAGGTCATCAAATATTGTAATGCCTGAATAGACCAGAGCGGGCATAAGGTATGGGTCTCCAATTCCCGGAGCATATATCAAAGGCTTGAAACCAAGATTCTTTCTCAGTTCCATGATTCTTGAAATGAACTTTGCAGGCCTCTGAATCAGATTAACCGCGTCCGGAATGACTGCAATCTCTCCTTCATCATCAAGCAGCCATTTTTCTTTTTCGTCCGGAATTCCGAGGCCTCCAGCGGTTACTCTCCTGCCGGCCACAAATATCTCTTTCCCCATTCTGACCTGATCTGAAGTGGCTGTGTCCAGCATGAGCGGGTACTTCAATTTCCCGTCCAGTTCTCCGGTTCTAGCTAGTGCAAATATGGCCTGGTCCAAGATCACGACCGGTTATGCCCAACTCAGATAAAACCTGTTCACTCCCGGCAACATTGCATATTGTCCTCCGGCAGGGGGGCAATCAGGGCCGTCAATTGCTATGCGGAAATGCCAAAATATTTGTTTTCTCAAAAGCTTAATTAATGAGTGTTCAATTGACTCAGGAAATCAGAGAAATCTACTGGAATTTTACTGTATATTCAATTCAGAAGGTTTGGCAATGGATGTAGAGAAAACGACAGAGAAGCAGCCTGCAAGAGCAATGCCCGGGGATATTATAGCAAAGGCTGAAGAGTACCTACCGGGATTCAACGCACAGGAAGTTGACGGCCAGATAATGGCACTTGTGTCAGGCAAGATAAAGAAGGACGAGAGAAGACTGACAATTTCTGTCTACCCTGAGAAAATTAAACTCAAAGTGAGGCGTGATGATACAGTCTACGGCCAGGTCACAAAGGCTGACAAGGGCAGATTCTCGATGAAGATTGGGGCACTTGTTTCAAGACTTGACAGAAGCCTTGTCGAGGTAAATGAGGACGCTTCCATCAGAATACAGGGTTCAAGGGACAGCACCATGTCTCCCGTACGTGTTGGAGACTATGTCAGGGCCAGAGTAATTGGAACAGGCAGGGGAATAGATGTTTCAATCGGGGGCAAAGAACTTGGAGTTGTTAAGGCACTGTGCTACAATTGCAGGAGTCCGCTGGTCTTGAAGGGGCGCACCCTGTACTGCGAAAACTGTGAGCACTCCGAAACTCGCAAAATGTCCGAGGATTACGGCCTGGTCTATATTGAAGGTGAAAAACATGAAAACTGACGGTTCAAACTTCGAAAAATTTGAAGAACTATCGGACGAGGTTAAGGGACTCAGAAAGGAACTTGACGATCTCAAGGAGGTTCTGAGGGGCCTTATACAGGTAATAATGAACAAGGAAGGAGCGCTCGAGGACGACGAATATAACTGAGGTGAAACAATGATACTGCCCATGAAACTGCTGGAAGAAAATCTGAACAAGAAAGTTGTACTGCTACTGAAAGACAACAGATCACTCGAGGGTGTTCTGTCAGGCTACGATGAACACATGAACATGGTACTTGAAGACGTCGAAGAAAGCTCCCAGGAATCAAAAAGGCGCCTGGGAACCGTTGTTATCCGGGGAAGCAACATAGTGCGTATTGTTCCTGCGTAAGATAGAAAATAGAACAGTCTTTTTTTGAAACCGGAACAATCCGGCTATAATTTACCTGAACGAGCATATCTGCTCTTCCCCTTTCTTTAATCTTTAGCCATGAATATATATAACAAATGTCAGCAAGAACCACATTTTAACGTTTCTTAAATCATATTTTCTATCGACAGTTTTATCTTTGAATCTCAGGTATTGGTGTATGGAGTGCCCAACCTGCTTTTCACAGATTGAGGATAATTCTAGTACCTGCACTTATTGCGGGTCTAAGATTCATCCGCAAACAAACAGCGCAGAGAACACATCGGGGGACAAACAGCTCCCCACCTCAAATATCGGCCCAGTTATGAAGGTACAGAATGTAACCAGCTACATTGCAATAGGTTTCATACTTGTCGTTGAAATCGGCCTCTTCACTTTTGGGATCGAACGTGGCCTGCCACTTTATGTGCCTGTTCCGATACTCGCCTTAACAGTGCTGGGTGCAGCATATACTGTCAGAAGAAACAGAAAAATGTACGATGCCCTGCAGAATTCTTCTAAGGAGAGATACACTGAGCTGGAGAAGAAGAAATACAGTAATGCAAAACCGGTAGTGGCCGGAAACTCAAGCCTAATCGGTGAAGGGAGCTTTTCTCTGGAAACGGATGAAAGCATTGAACTCCTGGTCTCTCCAGTCTACAACAACCATATCAGCAGGTCTGGATTGCGGGTCGTGTCAGTGGACAGGTACACTGAAAATACGATAATTGTCACCGACAGGCGGCTGGTCTTTCTCACCGCACCGGTGCAGGGACAGGGGATGATGATCAACGGTGCCTCTATTGATATGTGGAACGACATAGCTATCAGAAATAAAGTGAGAGGGCAGTCTGAGTCATTGCAGAAACAACTTTCTGATGGCGGACAGGTTGAACACTATCCCAACGATTATACTGTTGACAGAAATGAATTGACTGGTGCAGAGTATGTAAAGGTGGTGGGGCCCATGAAGTCACTCTATTCAGGATTCATAAGGTTTGACCTCGAAAGTGGAAAGAAACTCAGTTACTGGGTTATAATGCAACCGGACCTGGAAGCACTGATAACGAAATTCAACGCAAGGAAAAAGCACATCATGGCCTGATGCTTGCAGACTCAGAATTCAGGTTTCGTTGCAGCACTGAGATAGGAAGCTATGCCATCCACTCCTATCCTTTCCTGTTCCCTGCTATCCCTCTTCCTTACTGTAACTGTACCATAATCAGGTGAAGAAGTGTCTACGGTATCGTAATCCACAGTAATGCAGAAAGGAGTACCAATCTCATCCATTCTGGCATATCTCTTTCCGATCGAACCCGAACTGTCTGTGAATATCCTGAAATCTCCGGAGAGTTCACTGTAAATCCTGTCCACTGCCTCATTGATCTTCTCATCATTCTGAAGCGGCAGCACAGCAGCAGCGTATGGTGCCAGGCATGGCCTGACTGAAAGAATCTGCCTGCCCCCGGCACTGCTGTAGAATAAGTCAATCTGTGCCCAGACGTTTCTGTCAACTCCAAAACTCAGCTCAAGCACGTTTGGCGTAAACTCCCTCCCTTCTGCTTTTACTCGAAAGTTCCTGCTCGCTCCCCTGGAGTGCGAACTGAGATCGTAATCTCCCCTGTAGTGCAGGCCACCGACTTCCCTGAAGCCGCCCCAGCTCTCTATGTCCAGTTCTATGTCCATGTGGACTTTGTTGTAAAACGCCTTGTCGTCTCCGCCTTTCTCCAGAAACCTGAATTTCTCTTCAGGGATTCCGAGTGTTCCGGCATAGAACCTGTTTATCAATGCCATGTGGTAGACATAGAAGTCCGGGTAACCCATCTCAATGAGTTCATTCACTGATTTGAGTTCCTGTTTTCCAGTGCTGTATGGAACGACATTGAACCTTGAATCCTTGAATTTCCCGGTGTCCGGGTGCCAGTTCTTCTCGTCGAAAAAGATCTGCAGCTCGGCCTGGATTAGTTCTCTGAGCCTGTAAAGACCCTGCCTTGGGGAAATCTCATTTCTGTATGCCCTTCCGATGATCGCAAGGCCAAGCGGGAGCTTCTGCCTCAGTGAATTGAATTCCCTGTAGAAGTTAAGGAATGCAGACTGAGCTGTCTCAGGCCTCAGATATCCCCTGTCTGATTTTTCAGGGCCCAGATTTACGTCAATCATCATGTTGAAAGCTCTCGAATCAGCGAAATCACCTCCGCACTTAGGGCATTTCACTCCGTTTTCCTTTATTGACAGGTCTATTTCAGAAGGTGATGCACCTTCGTGTATCTCGATGCCTGAGTCAGACAGCAGCATGTCAGCCCTGTAATATGATTTGCATTTTCTGCAGCCTACCAGAATGTCATTGAACCTTTCAGCGTGTCCGGAAGCTATCAGGGGCTTTTCAGGAAGAAGGGTTGAACCGTCTATGAGGTGATAGTTCTGGTTCCTTTCCACGAAATATGACAGCCAGAGGTTTTCGAAATTCCTCTTTATCCTGGCGCCTATGTGCCCGTAATCGTACAGGCCGGCTGCCCCTCCGTATATCTCGGCTGAAGACCAGAACATTCCGGCCCTCTTTGCATAGCCCAGCAGATCATCTATATTCATAGTCTGTAAACCGTATTTCATTCTCTATTATATTATATGCTCAGAACTTCCAACGGCATAAAATGAGCCCATTTCTGTGTGCTGCATCCACGGTGAAAAATGAAATGATGGGCCGGGACCGGGAATTGAACCCGGGTCCGGGGATCCACAGTCCCCAAGGATATCCACTACCCCATCCCGGCCATGCGGTTTCTCAGGTGAATTCATAATTGTATTTTATCAATTTCGGATTTTAGCTGGAATAAACGGGAAGTATTTCTGTATTGCTGTGCAAGAAATGTGCTGCTTGTGTGTTCAAGTGTGCCTTCACTTTCCGGTTCTTACCGTGAAAAGAACTGAAGGTATCTTCATGAAATTCTTTTCGTGGTAACTGTATGATCTCTTCAGGAGGATATCTATCTTGTATTCGCTGATGATCGTTCCGTGCTTGAAATAGAATTCACGGACAAACTTGTAGGATTTTTCGTTGTGCACAGAATAGATCATTGATGCATTTCTGACCGCTGTCTCAAGAAAAGGCCTGTCTGCATGCGGTACAACAGACCCGAACGGAGGGTTCATTATCACCGTGTCAACCTTTTCGGTAAAATCACTTACATCCTGGTTCAGTACTTCGACGTTCAGGTATTCGCAGTTGTGTTCAATCGTTTCAGCCAGTTCGGGATCGATCTCGACAGCATAGACTGACTTGGCACCGAGCATGCTGCTGCCGTAGGCAAAAATTCCGTTTCCAGAACCAAGGTCTGCAACAGCCTTGTCCTTAATGTCTCCTCTGTAGAACGCATAAAAAAGTATGCTGGACGCCAGCGAGGAATCAGTAAAATACTGCTCGAGCCTGCTGTCGAGAACATCAGGCACCCTCAGATCTTCAAGAAGAATTTCCAGCTTCTTTTTGTTGACCTTTTCCATGGTGACATCATTGGCTTGAGTTTGTTGTGCTTACCGCCATTTCAACAATTTCTCTTGCCTTTCTGATCGAATCAGACTTGCTCATTCCCCTGCTTACAAGGAGTTTTTCAATCTTTCTGATTGCTCTCTGCCTTTTCCAGGTTCCCTGCTCGTGGGTAGCAAGCACAATGTACGAAGCAATTTCCCTGTCAACATTAATTCCAAATCTTTCCCTGAGTTTGATCTGCCACACAGGAATCAAGACCGTAGGCAGTTCTTTCAGAGTCTCAGCTTCCCTGAAAGAAGATATCATTGCATTGATGTTTCTGTCCTTCTTTGGCCTTGAAACCATGATGATAGCATTCTAATGCTAAACTTAAATGTTTTGTAAAGCTATGTATATTATACCGTATCAATAAAAAATCTGCGGGGATCAGTATCCCAGCAGTTTCAAAAGCAGTGCCTTCTCAGTATGCAGCCTGTTTTCTGCCTGCTGAAACACACGACTCTGCGGTCCGTCGATTACGTCAGCAGACACTTCCAGTCCCCTGTGGGCAGGCAGGCAATGCAGGAAAATGCAGTCTTTTGAAGCCTTTGACAGAAGTTCTGCAGTGACCTGGTAATCCATAAATTCCCTTTCCTTCTCCTGCCTTTCCTTTTCTTCCCCCATAGATACCCACACGTCTGTGTAGATTACATCTGCACCTGCGACATCGGCCGATGGGTCGTGTGAAACAAGGACTGAAGAACCTTTAACCGAGGCAATTTCTTTTGCTTTCTCAGTGAATTTCGCCGGAGGCTCCCTTCCTTTCGGGCAGGAAACGGTAATGTTAACTCCAAGTATGGCGGATGCAAGCAGAAGGGAGTTGGCCACATTATTTCCGTCACCTATGTAGACGAACTTAAGGCCGTTCAGTTTCCCCTTGTTCTCCTTGACAGTCATGAAATCTGCAAGCATCTGGACTGGGTGTTCCCGGTCATCAAGGGCGTTTATCACCGGCACTGATGCATTTTCGGCAAGCTCTCTAACGTTCCTGCTGCTGAATGCACGGTAGGTGATCGCGTCGACAAATCCGGAAAGCACCTTTGCCGTGTCATGTATTGTTTCTCCCCGGCCCATCTGCATGTCATTTGGGTTCAGATATATTGAGTGCCCTCCAAGCTGGTCCATGGCTGTTTCAAATGATATTCTCGTCCTTGTGGACGGTTTCTCGAAAATCATTGCCAGAACTCTGTTGTCTGCTACATCATACCTCTTGTACCTTTCTCTCTTGACCTTGATTGAAAGATCTATCAGATCCTCCAGGTCATCCTGCATGTCAAGCACAGACAGAATATCCCGTTTCATGTATTCACTCCAGAAGTTTTGGCACGTCTGACGGGTACTCGGCTACCTCGACACCTGCATCGTTGAATGCTTTTATCTTGGAAGCGGCTGTTCCAACGCCCTTTTCTATGATCGCACCGGCGTGGCCCATTCTCTTGCCCGGGGGTGCGCTCCTTCCTGCAATGTAAGCCACGACCTTCTTGTTTATGTTCTCGCTGATGTACTTTGCGGCTATTTCTTCATTGCTCCCCCCAATCTCACCAACAAGGACAATCTTCTTTGTGTCCGGGTCTTCCTCGAAGACTTTCAGAACATCAACGAAAGTGAGGCCAACTACAGGGTCTCCGCCAAGGCCAATTACAGTGCTTTCCCCAAATCCGCTTCTTGTTATGGAGTCAACAATCTCGTAAGTGAGAGTTCCGCTCCTGGACGCGACTGCAACATCTCCTTTCCTGAAAATCTGGTTCGGCATGATTCCTATTTTTGTGAAACCGGGCCTTGTGACTCCTGGGCCGTTTGGTCCCATGAGTGTTATTCCCCTGGCCCTGGTCTGGTGGTATACCTCTAAAGTGTCATGAAACGGCACTTTCTCGGTCAGAATGTAGATGAGTTTGACTCCGGCATCAATGGCCTCGAATGCAGCGTCCTTTACAAACGGCGCGGGAACGGAGATCATGGTTGCGTTCGGTCTGTATTCCATTGCTTCCTGGACACTGTTCACTATGGGGACTCCCTGGAATTCCGTACCCTTCTTTCCCGGGCTTGTTCCAACAACCACTTTCGTTCCGAATTTCAGCATCTCGCCAGTGTGGAAAGATCCCTGGTGTCCTGTTATTCCCTGAACCATTACTCTTGTTTCCTGATCAACATAGTTTGCCATTTTACTTCACCTCCACGTGTTTTACGACCGCCTCAATTGCAGGCATCATTGTGGAAAACGCCTCAATTCCGCCTTCCTTGAGAATCTGCCTCCCTTCGTCCTCCTTCACTCCGCTGAGGCGGACAACTATCGGGAGTCTGATGTCAAAGTGTTTCTTTGCCTCGACGATTCCGCTTGCAACAGTGTCGCACTTTGTTACTCCACCGAATATATTCACGAGTATGGCCTCAGGCCTTGCTTTTAGGACGAGGTCAAACGCATTTATTACGATATCAACCGAATCTGTTCCACCAAGGTCCAGGAAGTTTCTCGGTTCACCGTGGTGAAGTGTAAGGGCATCCAGCGTTGCCATGGTAAGTCCGGCCCCGTTGGCTATTACTCCAATTTTTCCGCCCAGTTCCACGAAAGCGTATCCTTTTGAAGATGCTTCAAGTTCCAGTGGGGTCTTCTCAGGATCCGTCAGATTAAGTTCCCTGTGCCTGAACAGCGAATCATTGTCCACAATGACCTTGGAATCGGCTGCGATCATCTTTCCTTCCTTTGTTATGACCAAAGGGTTGATCTCAACAAGTTCGCAATCTTCCTCGTCGAACAGCCTGTACAGTGACCTGAGTATGGCCATGAACTGTTTTGTCATGTCCTTGTCAAAGCCCATGAACTGTGATATTTCCCTGCCCACAAAATCAGAATAACCCAGAAGCGGGTCGATGAGTCTCTTCATTATCTTGTCTTCAGGGACGTTCTCGATTTCCACTCCGCCCTGTGCGCTGGCTATGATGACTGGCCTTCTCTCTGCCCTGTTAAGGGCTATGCTGAGGTAAAATTCTCTGTCTATGTTTATCATCTGCTCAATCAGAAGTTTTGTAACAGTCAGGTCTCTGATCTTTGTACCGAGAAGCTGTTCTGTAAATGAAACCATTTCCTGCTGGCTCCTTGCAAACTTAATGCCTCCGGACTTTCCTCTTCCCCCCAGGAGTATCTGTGATTTGACTGCAACTGGATTTGAGAACGCTTTCAATTCTTCTTTCTTTTCTACAACATATCCCTCTGGAACCGGGATTCCATATCTTCTGAAAAGGTCTTTACCCATGTATTCGTAAAGATTCAATGAATCACCGGCTCCGGCATTCCGAATAAACTTAATAAATTTCCTTAAAGAACAGGCAGAATTGGAAAAGAACCAGGGACTGAGAACTGATCAGGGGTTCCGCAGGCAAATAAATACTTCAATTTGCGATGTAATGATTTATATCATAGAATTGCTTTAATCATTCATGGTTCTTCGTGTAAGTTCACGCAGATCATTCTTTTCGGGTCTTTTCATGATTATTGCCGGAACTTTTTTCACGGTGTTCAGCATAAGGCCCACGCTCGGCTTCATGCAGCTTTACTTTTACTGGAGTTTCACCTATGTTGATCCAATGTCCCGTTTGAATCTGATTCCCGGCCGGTTTTATAGTCTTCCGGCCATTGTCAGGACTTATGAAGTGCTTCTTCCCTGGCTACTTATAGGGATCGCACTTCTTGCAGCAGGAATTTTCCTGACGGTGCGCATTCTGAGGAAACGGTCATCAGTTAGCCAGGCTGGAGCCAGTTAAACTGTGAAACAACGATGAGCAGTATTTGACTGATTCTAAAAAAAAAGGGTTCAGGGCTCAATATTTTTAATAAATGGAATCAAAAAGCAGAAAAGAAATAAAAAAATGGTTTAGTATGGTGGCATTCCACCCATACCGCCAGGCATACCGCCCGGACCCATTCCGCCTTCAGGGCCGCCAGTCTTTCTGCTGGCAATTACATCATCAATCCTGAGGATCATTGTTGCAACTTCAACTGCTCCCTCAAAGGCGTGTCTCTTGACCTTGAGAGGATCGTATACTCCGATCTTCTCCATGTCCCCGACCTTGTTTTCAGATATGAGAATGCCGTATGACTTGTGCCCTTTCTCATGCTCAGCCTTGAGCTGTATTAACGTATTGATCGGGTCCATGCCTGCATTCTCGGCCAGTGTTCTCGGAACCACTTCAAGAGCCTTTGAGAAAGCTTCTATTGCCAGCTGTTCCCTTCCGCCAACCTTGTTTGCAAGAGACCTGAGCCTTATTGCAAGTTCAGCTTCGATGGCGCCTCCGCCTATGAGGTATTTTCCCTCTTCCTTGGTTATAGAAACGACTCTGATTGCATCATTGAGGCTCCTCTCAACCTCGGATATGACATGATCTGTTGCGCCCCTTATCAGAATGCTTACCGCTTTCGGGTTTGCACATCCTGTTACAAAAGTCATCCTGTCGTCACCGATCTTCTTTTCTTCCACCCTTTCAGCTTTCCCGAGGGATGCTTTTGAAAGATCGTCCAGGTTTGTCACAATCTTTGCGCCTGTTGCCTTGGCAAGTTTTTCCATATCGCTCTTCTTGACTCTTCTCACAGCGTATATTCCCTCTTTGGCGAGGTAGTGCTGTGCCAGGTCGTCAATGCCCTTCTGGCAAAGCACAACATTTGCACCGCTCTTCTTCACTTTCTCAACCATCTTCTTGAATGTCTCGGATTCCTGGTCGAGGAAGTCATGAATCTTTGATGGGTCTGTTATCTGGACCTTTGCCTCAATTTCAGTCTTCTTTATCTCCAGTGCGGAGTCGATGAGTGCTATTTTTGCCTCCTTCACTTGGGCAGGCATCTTGGGATGAACTTTTTCCTTGTCTATGACAAGGCCGGAAATGAACTGTGTATCCGTCACGCTTCCGCCTGTCTTCTTGTCAACTTTCACGTTTGAAGGCTCAACCAGTATCTTCCCGTTCCTTTCATCCGAAACGGAATTCACAGCCTTTACCACAAGGTCTGCCAGAAATTCGTTTGATGGCCCGGTGTTCTTGCCGGAAAGTGCTGTTATGGCAACTTTCTTCAGTGTTGCATCGTCTGAGGCATTCACTGCAAGTTCCTGCATCTGTTTCTTTGCCTCATTTATAGCCATCCTGTATCCGTTCGTTATTACAGTGGAATGGACTCCCTGTTCAAGCAGTGATTCTGCCTGTTTCAGGAGTTCGCCTGCGAGCACAACTGCCGTAGTTGTTCCGTCTCCGACCGCTATGTCCTGGGACTTTGCAACTTCAACAATCATCTTCGCTGTTGGATGGTCAACGTCCATTTCCTTCAGTATTGTTGCTCCATCGTTGGAAACCACAATGTCTCCAATGGAATCAACAAGCATCTTATCCATACCCTTCGGTCCCAGGGTTGTTCTTATGGCGTCTGCGATCGCCTTGGCGGCCTCAATGTTATTTTTCTGGGCGCCTTTACCCTGTTCTCTCGAAGTACCTTCTTTCAGTATCAAAATCGGCATTTGCCCTGATAGCATGTTAATTGCACCTCAATTCGACAGATAAATATGTCCTTCTATATATAGCTTTGTAATCGTTGTGCAGCCATAAAAGGATTGGATTTATGGCTATTTAAAGGGTCCGCATGACTGAACAAACAGGTGCCGCAGAAAGGAATGAACAGGTCTGTGCGGAGTTTTGATTTTTTCAAGATTGCACCGTTTCTTCAATAGGATTATTAGAGTCAGAATGATATTCATGCATGTTCATCAGAGAATTTGCTTCATCGCTCAATCTTATGGGTGTTCTGTCCCTGCCTGTCGATGACGATCTCGGAAAGCTTTCTGCAGAATACGGCACTGAATTTGTGTCGAAAATCAGAAGGACAAGAGATGGTGCATTCAGGATGGTAAATGTGCCGAGAGTTCAGGGCATGGATGACAGGGAAATGGAGGTTCTCGGGGATCTGGGTTCATTTGACGGAAGCGGATGGTACATTCTCGACGAGAAAATAAACCATGCCTACGTTGAATTTTTCAACCACCTCATAGATATTCCCTCTGTTGTCATAGATTCTGCCTTAACCACCGATGGAACTGAGAGAATTTTCTTCCGTGCACACGAGACAGACAGGTCTAGAATGAGGGATCTTGTTTACGGAGACAGAAAGATGCCGGAAAACATGTACATAGAGAAACTCGATTTTAATCCGGGTCTGGTTGAAACAATGAAAACCATTGACTCCTACGTTTCACTCACATATCTTGAATACAGCATGAAAATACCGCCCAAAGAGATGGAAGTTGAGAAAGACCCCGTCATTTCAACATTCGGGAACAACTGGATACGCGAAGTGAAATTCCTGATGGACGAAAATGCCAACGCGGTATACTATGAAAAA
The DNA here is from genome assembly GCA_046703525.1 of Thermoplasmataceae archaeon. Taxonomy (GTDB): domain Archaea; phylum Thermoplasmatota; class Thermoplasmata; order Thermoplasmatales; family Thermoplasmataceae; genus WAQW01. The sequence continues at coordinate 9,407 of JBJKSW010000087.1, read as the reverse complement.
TCCAAGATCCTGAGGCCAAACCCCAACATTAAGGAGATTTCAAGAGAGGATAACATATTCAGGATGGCCTACTCAAATCCGGTTATAAACACGCTCGTTGAGGATTCAACCTCGATGAAGGTTGCTCTCCTCAATCTTTCGCAGAAAATGCTGGGCCGCGATTTCTACCTTTCTTTCATCGTTCCGACAATGTGCCTGCATAAGATAAACGGAATTATGAGAAACGTGATGAAGAAGTACAGCAACTGGGGGATCAACATATCAGAAATTACTGATATTACTACTGCCCAGAGTTGAGCTTCTTGAGTTTCTCTTCCTTCCTCATTTCAGATTTCAGCCTTCCGAAGAGGTAGTCGTCGTGATCGACAAATTTCATCACCCTGGAGAGTTCAGGCTGGACCACCTGTATTTTTCTGTACATCTCCTGAGAAATCATCCTGAGATCATAATGTGCCTGGGGCGTTGACCTTAGCTCTGTGAAGTAAGCAATCTCCCTGAGGTTTGCGTGAATCAGCACCGGATACCTGTAACCGTAAGGGACAACATACTGCGCCATCTCCTCTCCGAATGATGCCCTGAGTTTTTTCCAGAGTTCCCTGGCCTTAAGCATGACAGAACTGTACTGAGCTTTCAGGCCCTCGTATTCAGAAAGCAGTGGAGGGACATCAAAGCCGAAAAGGGGAGTAACATTCTTCCTGATGATTGTCATCATCCTGTGCCTCTGGAGGTCTCTGAAAGAACCGTAATTTGTATTCACTTCAAAAGTGTAGTGAGTGAATTCAAACCACCTGCCAAGTTTGTGCCTCCTGTTCTTCCTGATGTCAATTTCATGATTCAGCATTTCCATGAATCCGTTTTTTCCACCGCCGGACTCATTTCCTGTTGAAGCGCGGCCTGTGCTGTCCAGGTACTTCCTCGCATTGAATATTGCACTCATTGCTGAATCCTCGCTGTCGTGTGAAATCAGATTCACAAGCCGGATTGAGTCATTCTCGCCTTCAAGTTCTGATCTGGAATCCCTTTCTCTGTTGTACTGCACAGTCCTTCTTGAGTAGTCTGTGTCAGCAGTGTCTATCAGTTCCGGGAGTTCTTCCCTGAGCTCTCGGTATACGGCTTCGGCAAGATGATTAATTTCCGGCGCGCTGTATTGCCTTAGCCTCTGTATCATTCCAAGAAACGCCCTTCCGTTTCCGGAAATGCCAAGGTTTGTCAGCGTTGATGATGGCAAGAGGTTCCTGATCTCATCGAACACCCTTGACTTCAGCGACCGGTCATACGTTTTCATCATTATCTTCTCATCCTGGTCACCGGAAGGGCCAGTTTCGTTGCTGAAAACGGATTCGAAAGGGTACCTGGCTCTCAATTCAGCCTCCAGTTCTCCTTTCAGGGCAGAATATGTTTCAAAGAGCTCATTGCACAGTTCATCATATTCTCCGGCAAGCTTTCCGGTAAAGCCGGCCTTCTCTGAGGGGAGGAAGAGGTATTTGCCGCCACGCTTCACATCATAATTGACGTAACGCGATGACTTCTCCAGGTATGAAAGCCCTATTCTTGCCTCCTCAATTATCTTGGTTGCGATGTTGGATACATTCTGCATGGCTATTTGAGCAGTAACCAGTTCGGCTATGCTCTCATCGCCATACTCCGTGAAAACCTTCCTGTAAAAGTCTCGTCCCCGGTCAGGGTTTGTTGCAAACTCCTTTTCATAAACGTCCCTGATATCGAGGCTCGCTGTCCGGCTGTACCTTGACATCAGGGCACCCCTGTCAATCATGCGCTGAAGCCTTATTATGAACACATCTCCGTCTGAATTTGAAAAATCACTCAAATGAACCACTTCTGGATAAAACTTGTTTTAATAAATTAATTTATTCAGTGAAAAATGGAAAAAATTTGTTCCGCGGCCTTATTTCTGGCCGGTTGGAACAAAATACACATCCGTCGGGCTTATCTTCAGGTTTCTCCTGAACTTTGCCTTTATGGGCATGCCTATGTAGAGGTCTTCTGCATCGGCACCTATAAGCCGTGCAAGAAGCAGTGAATCAACCCCCTCAAACTCCACAAGCACAAGATGGAAAGGAGTCTCCGGAAGGAATTCCTCACTGCCGAAGTAACAGGTTGTGTATGAATGGATCTTACCCTCATTGGGGAGCTGGTGCCATTCAGTTTCTGCCCCGCACTCCATGCAGTGCGCTCTGGGAGTTGCGAAAACGTATCCGCACTTCTTGCATTTGCTGCCCATGATCTTCTTCTTGCCAAGTGCCCTGAAAAATTCAGAATCCTGGGCATAGCTGTGTATGTAGTCAATCTCGTAGTGTGACTTCACTATGAGCGGATCGAAGCTGTACACTTCTGTTCCTTTCTGCGTCTCTTCCATCTTGGCATTCGGATTTACTGTCACTTTACCGCCTCCATGATTGAAACAGTCACATAAGTGCCCGTTCCGGCGTGGCTGTGTATGAGGCCCCGCTTCGGATTCGACAGCTGGAGTGCATCGCTTCCAAAGTGTTTCTTTATGGATCTCTGAAGCTGCCAGAACATGAATACAGCCTGCATTATTCCTGTTGCTCCGACAGGGTGACCGCAGGCAAGTAGGCCTCCGGAAAAGTTCACGGGTATCTTCCCGTTAAGAGATGCTTTTCCCTCCTCCACGAATTGTCCTCCTTCGCCGTATTTGCAGAGCCCGAGATCTTCATAGGTCTGTATTTCTGATGATGTGTAGGCGTCGTGCAGTTCAATTGCATCAAGCTCATTGATCGGATCCGTTATCCCGGCAGCTTCATATGCCTCTTTTGCGGCGGATCTTCCGGCCCTGAAAGAATGAATTCCAGGATACTTCAGGTCCCTGTAGTCGCTCTCAGACTCGTTTGGGAGAAGTGGAACCTTGTGGAAAGGCCTGTCTGCAAGCCTCATGGAATCAGTTCCAGTTCCTATGCCGCTGATGAGAACCGGGTGGTCCGACAGCTCAAACGCCTTTTCTTCAGATGCGAGAATTGCAACCGCCGCTCCATCAGACATTGCGCAGACATCAAGCCTTGTAAGTGGATATGCAACCATTGGGGCTTTCCTGACATCCTCAATTGTTATGTTCATCGGGCTCTGTGCGTATGGATTGTTGAGTGCATTGCCGTGGTTCTTCACGGAGACCTGTGCCATCTGTTCTACCGTAGTGCCGAACTCGTGCATGTGCCTTACGGCCATCATGGCATAGTATCCGGTGTAGAATCCACCGACAGGGTAGTCAAAGTTCGTGTCGCTGGCGAGAGCTATGAACTCGTTTCCCTTCCACGTATTCACATGGGACATGGATTCGAATCCGTAAACTGCGCAGACGTCCATTCTTCCTGAGGCCACTTCTTCATAACCGGCCTGGAACGAAAGTCCGCCGGTAGCCCCTCCTCCCTCTACTCTCTTGCTTGGCTTCGGGGTGAGGCCCAGGTAATCCTGGACCATGATGCCCGACATAAGCTGCCTCTGAAAATGGTCTGCGAAATAAGATGCAACAGATCCATCCACATCTTTCAGGGACATGTTCGCATCGTTCAGCGCATAATCAAAAGCCTTCTTCACGCGCAATCTGAAGTCCATATCCGGCGTTGCTTTGGCGAATTTGGTGACACCGCCAGAAACCATATACACTTTTCTACCTTCGTGTTTCATAAAATCTTACCCCTATCGACAGTTTCCTTAAAAAGTTTGCAAAGACTATAAATTAGGTTGAAGGAGCTAACAAAATTTAATCTATACTTAAAGGCTTGAGGTGTATGCGCACACTGATAATTGGAGGTTCCGGATTTGTAGGAACTCACTTTGCACAGACATTCAACTCCGGCGATGTTGCATACTTTTCAAGGCATGGCTCAGAAATACTTGACTCAGCTGGAATTGAATACATAAAGGGTGATGTCACAGATCCGGAATCAGTGATGAGTGCGGTTGAGAACTTCGACGTCATTTATGACCTGGCAGGCATATGGGTGGAGAATGACCAGAAGTTTAATGATGTGCACATAAACGGCGTCAAGAACATAGTTGCGGCACTCAAGAAGTATGACAGGGACCAGAGGCTGATATACTTCTCCACAATGAATACCGACTTCGGGATAACCGAATTCTACAGGAGCAAGAGAATAGCGGAGGACAATGTTTTCACATGGAAAAATGGACTTGTTGTGAAACCTTCAACAATATTCGGTGAAGGGGACGCAATCACAAAGCAGCTTATCAGGGTGGGATCAAGAAGGTTCGGCAAATTTCCTGGGCTCGGTAATCTTGCCCCCGTTCACGTTTCTGAAGTTGCAAAGGTGATGCACGCTCTTACAGACCAGACGGGAACCATATACATTTGTTCTTCAGAAAAGATCGACGCAGTGGATGCCATGAACCTGGTCAGAAAGAAGAAGAGGATGAGACTGATCAAACCTGTCACAAAAAAGGTTGCAATCAACAAGCTCCTGAACAAGTTGGCTGATAAGGGAGTATCAACTTACGATGAACTATATTCACTTTCAATGAACAGGTTCAGGGAAAGCACATACCTTCCAAGAGTTGTAAAAGAACCTCAGAGGTTCAGGGAATACATGTCTGTGTACCTTTCAAAGATTTAGAGTAGCACGTGGCCGATTGCTTCCCTGTATACGTGGACAGCAAGTTTGCCCATGTATTTCATCTGGTATTCTGAAATCTTGTCCCGAAATTTTTCGTCACTCTTCAATTCAACAAGATATGAAAGGGCGTTCTGTATGTGAGCCGAAGCGGAAAGAAGGTGGGCTGTCCGCTGGTCTCCCTGACTGAGTTTTTCCTTCAGGTCCAGCCAGACATCATCAGCGTGGTTGAGCATTTTCCTGTTGGGGTCGCTCAGCACAGTTTCAGGGTCATTCAGGTTGTCCAGCATGGTATCAAGCATGTCGAGAATCAGCCTTAGTTCCTGAAGGCGGGTTCCCTGTGATATGGCAAGGCCAAGGGATGCTTCTGCAAGCCTCGCTTCAGACAGATATCTGAAATATGGATGGGACCTGCTGATCTTCTCATCGATGAGTTCGCAGTACTGGACTTCAGGGTCTTCAGGTTCTGGTATCATACAGTTCTTCCGGATAGCCCCGGGCAGATTCGAACTGCCGTCGATGGGTCCAGGGCCCATAATGCTTGGCCACTACACCACGGGGCTTCCTCGCTAAATGCTCACTGTTTTAATAACATTTTTCATAACCTGCCTAATTGTAAGCCCCGTACAATCTGCAGGCAGTAATTTCTGTTGCAGTATGGTTTTCCACAATTTCCAGATGTACTGTAATTTTTATACTCTCACACATTTACGAATAGAATGAAAAACTGGAGCGGCCATATCATATTCGACGAGAAATTCCAGTGGAAGGATCTGGAAAAGCCTTTTCCTGAAATATGGGAAATCATATCAAGCAGGACAAAGCAGAACTCAGAAGAAATCCAGTATGACCAGCTCGACCTCTACCAGAATATGGAAGAGATAAAGAACAACAAGAAACCCTTCGGATATATCAGGGAAGGGTCAAGGTACAGGCTTTTATTCCCGGCCGAGAGAAAGGAAATGATAGTATTCAGGGGAATTCTTTCGGAAGACCTCAGGGACGTTGTGGACGAGATCACAAGAGTCCTCCGGGCAAAGAAGGTCAAATTTACTGTTGAATGGGACAAGATGCTTCTTTACGAAATAAGGTCAAGAAGGAAGTGACAGTTCTCAAATTCACTTTTTTCCGCAATAGGCAATACCTGACAATGTACTTTCTTGCTTCAATTTTGAAAAGTTGGGCCCAAATTGAATAGAACATTTTTAAACAGTTTTCACAGTAACCTGATGTTCAAGATCAGGTGGCTTAATTTTGGCAGATTCAGGAAATAAAATCAGGAAGGAAGACCGGGAAGAAGTCAGGAGAGTGTGGAATGCAAATGCAGAGTTCTGGGATAGCAGTATGGGTGAAGGAAACGAGTTCCACAAGAAGCTCATTCTTCCTGTTCTTGAAAAACTTCTTTCTATTGAAGGAGGAGAGAACATACTGGATCTGGCCTGCGGAAATGGCCAGCTTTCAAGATGGATGGCCGGGAAGGGTGCAACTGTTCATGGGGTCGACATCAGCGAAAACCTTGTCAGCATAGCAAGAAGGAAGAGTGAAATGTACAGAGACAGTATTTCATACTCTGTGCTGGACATTACAGAACCGGAAGATCTAGAGAAGCTTGAAGGAAGGGAATATGATTCGATTGTATGCAACATGGCCGTTATGGACACTCCTGAAATTGCACCCCTGGCACATTCGGTTTCACACCTTCTGAAATCTGGAGGTAAATTCGTGATGTCCACAACACACCCCTGCTTCAATACGGCTGACATGAAAAAAGTTGCAATAGAATCTGAGGAAGGCGGAGTTCTGAAAGAAACAATAGGAATTCACACAGACAGGTACCTTACCCCAAGGAAGATATTCGGGTTAGCTATCCGGGGGCAGCCTGAGGCACAGCCTTATTTTGAGAGGCCTCTGAATATGATTTTGAGGCCATTTCTCGAACACGGGCTTCTTCTGAACTCTCTGGAAGAACCCTCCTTTACAGATTCTGAACAGGATGAAAAAGGAGAGTGGCACTCATGGCGCAGATACAGTGAAATCCCCCCAGTCCTGATCGTGAGTTTTATCAGGCCTTGATTCCCATTTGGAGCCGTTATATTCAAACAAGCGAAAATGAGAAAAGAATACTCTGAACATTATGAATTAAATGTGTGATAGAATATAAAGGTCAATTCTTATATTTAATCTTGCACTTCCGGATTAATGGTCAGCAGAATCAAAGTTGTTAATGATGTGGGTGAACTGGTCTCTATTTTTCATGTTGCCGACACTGATGTTAAAAGGAGGCTACTGATCGATCTTTCTACTGGCTGGATTACACTTCCTGCAATAGAGGAGAAATATGGCACCGAAGGTAAGAGGGCACTCTATTACCTTGACAAGATTAAAATGATAGAGAGCCAGTGGATGACCGGCGAGAAAGGGCCTGAAAAGACATACCACACGTATTACACCAACGTTCAGATCAATATTATGGGAACACTGGAAGAACTGGCTGACATCATTTATGCTGCCACCATCTCAGATGACAGGCTTGAAGAATACGAAAATGAAATAGTGAGCATGACAAAGCCGGATGAGGGCGTATTCATCGGAGATGCTTCTGAAAAGCTTGCGATATCCCAGACTCTTCTGAGGGGACTCATCAAGAGGTCCAGTGTCCTGCAGATCAAGGGATACAAAATAGAGAGAGTAGAAGACCTGTAGTATATGCACATAACTGTTTTCAGGGCAGGCCACAGGCCATTCAGAGATAAGCGTATAACGACTCATGTTGCACTTGTTGCAAGAGCATTCGGCGCTGAAGAAGTCATTGTTGATACAAGAGACAGCGAGCTGGAAGAAACTGTAAATAAGGTTACTTCTGAATTCGGGGGAAATTTTTCAATAAGGTCCGGGGTAAACTGGATTAAAGAATACAGGAAGTTTGACGGCCTAAAGGTATATCTTACGATGTACGGCGAGCCAGTGGATGACGTAATAACCAGGATAAGCGGAATGGAGAAAAAGGACAGAATCGCGGTTCTGGTTGGTGCCGAAAAAATGCCACCGGATGCATATGCCATTTCAGACTTCAACGTCGCAGTTACAAATCAGCCGCACAGTGAAGTTGCAGCCCTGGCAATTTTTCTCGATAGGGCAATGAATGGGGAAGAGCTCAACAGGGAGTTCGGAGGAAAAATGAGAGTATATCCTTCTGCACGTGGGAAAGTTGTGCACATCCTTCCAGATGCCGCATCGTGCATTTCGCTCCTCAGGAAATACGGCGCGGATGAAAGGATAGTGAATCACTGTAAAGCAGTAGCAGAACTTGCCGTGAAGATGGCTGTTAGAGCCGGTGCGGATACCGGCCTGGTGCAGACAGCCTCGCTTCTCCACGACATTGGCAGGACAAGAACACATGGAATTGACCACGCTTCCGCCGGAGCAGACATACTGAGATCAGAGCACATTGCAGAGGAGGCAGTGAGGATAGTCGAGCGCCATACTGGCGCAGGGCTTACTCATGAGGAGGCATCAAAGCTTGGACTTCCAGACAGAAACTACATTCCTGAGACGCTTGAAGAGAAAATAGTAGCACACGCGGACAACCTTTTTGCCGGCGACAAGAGGGTAACTCTGGAACAAACGATCACATCATATGAGAAGAAAGGTCTCAATGATGCCGCTATAAGGATCAGAAAAATGCACGCTGAGCTGTCTGTTGCATGTCATATGGATCCTGATGAAATCATCTGAAGTCCGTCGAAAAGTATAAGTTGATACTGATTATACCTGAAATCCGTGCCGTTGTAGCTCAGCAGGTAGAGCACTCGGCTGTTAACCGAGCGGTCATCGGTTCAAATCCGATCAACGGCGCTGAAGGGGCTGTAGCTTAGCTCGGTAGAGCGCCTGGCTCATAACCAGGTGGTCGTCGGTTCAAACCCGACCAGCCCCATCACTGTCACTAAAGAACCCATGCTTACCTCACGCTCCTTATTTTCTTCAGATTTTCGAAATAAATTCCCCAGACGGGAAATCACCCCCTTCCCCAAATCCCTGTCAGATACGTGCGTATAACGCCGTGTTGTTCGGAGAGAAACATGACCCAGTAATTTTTGAACCGATCTTATGTCCATCGGTTCTGCTCCAAAAAGCCCCTTCAGATAGGCTGTAGCACACCAGTGCCTTGCTGAGTGCCAGTGGAATTGGGGCACCCCTGCGTCAGCCCCGTACCGATGAGCCATATTTCTGAGGCCAGCGTATGTAATGGGGACTCCGCGACTACCGGATGATCCTCTCTTTCCTTTCTTGCTTGTGATCCATGAGACTCTGCAGTTGATTTGATCTCTATCTTACTTTTTCTTTTTCCAGGCATTTTATGTCTTTCCCAGGAAACCGGAGAGACAAAAACCACCTAGGTTAACTGGAAATGGGACGCAATTCTCCACTTTCCGATGGCTTCTCCCTCCAGTTAACCTTGGGGTTGTAATGCGTGATTGCTTAAGAATGGTTTAGTTCAATTGAAAATGTGTAGGCCGAGTTTTGCACTCAATGTACCATCATTCACTTTGAATGGCTACTAATTAGATATTACAACATGCATAAACATATATATATATATCAATGTACTGAAACATATTATGAGACCAAAAAATAATAGTGTTTGTTGCAATTGCAACATTCGCTATGCTGGCTACTGTATTTTCACTCAAGATAGATTATGGGAGCTTCACTGTATATGAGATCAATGGGAATAAGATGTTCTACCAGGACGGACATTCCAGGTTCACGTACATTGCGAATGGCATCCTACTGGATAAGAAG
>JBJKSW010000086.1:0-3606 GCA_046703525.1 Thermoplasmataceae archaeon | reverse complement strand
CTTCTGAGCCATACGGCTTGAGATTGAACGTGTATTTCAAGCTTTTTAGAAATATTGTGTAATTTGTAAAATATTATACAATATTTATATCAATACTGTAAAATATCGTAGTATAATTCCAAATGTTTTGAAGCCTGATTCCCCCATCTTTCATTTCATTCCCGCGTTCATGATCGCTGAATGATGCGCATACATGATATTATTTAAATAGCTCAACCAGATAAATGGCCATGCCCAGTAAAATCTGTTCAAACTGCGGTTATAAAAACAAGGCGTCAGAAAGTATATGCGCTCAATGCGGAAACTTTCTGGACAGCACTTCTCAGCAAACCACGACACCCGCAGAGATCAAGACACCAGAGGCATTTGAACCTAAAGAGACTGCAGGTACAGGTAAGGAGGGATCCGCTGAGGAGGAACAAGTTCCAGGCTCCTCCCCTGTTGGCAGTACTTACACAATAAAGAGCGGAGGTGACATTATCCGTTATCTCCCAATAATCGTCTCCGCTGTAATACTGGTAATATACATTCTTCTGGACCTTTATGTAATACAGTCTCTGTATCTCTTCTTTGTCTTCCTTTTGCTTATATTTATAATTCCCGGGTTGGTCAGGAACTGGTTCTCGCCCGTCAAGTTTTTCACGGGAGGATTCCGTATTCCTGCCAACGGATCTTCACAGGACTTCTACTTCAGGGATATAGACAGCGCCGAGGTTGTAAATCCCTCACCAGGAATACAGATGGTAACTCTCTCAATGGGCAAGGGCGACAGGAAGGTAACACTGGACTTCGACAGGATCTATCCATTAAGGCTCTTCCTTAATCAGCTTAACAGGAGAAGGATACCCATAAGCGTAAAGAGAAACGAGGCAACCTGATCCTGCAATTCCGGAATACCCTAGTTTACTATTCTCCATATTTTTGTGTAGTGTGGAACTTATTATTGAAAAATTAGTTAGACCTACCTAATAGTTAAATACCACTAACTAATAACGGTTGGTCGCTATGACCAAGTCAGCGGATATTGATGGAGAATTGAAACCCATAAACGGAGAAAACCAAGCGATCGACCATCTTTTCCAAATCTGGGATGACATTGTCTTCAGTGTGATATCCCATTACTCCAGGTCATTGAAAGCGGAACATCTGAAGCTGCCCGGTTACTTCATAATGAACTATCTATACAGGAACGGTTTTCAGAAACTGTCCACTCTTGCCGAGGTTACGGGAGTTTCCAGGCCCACCATCACCGGGATAGTGGACAAATTGGAAAATCACGGTCTAATCAGGAGAGTGAAAGGGAATAGTGATAGAAGGAACATCACTGTTGAACTCACGGAGAGTGCTACCGAGAAAGTTGAAAGAGTATACCTGGACAGAGATTCGTTCAAAAGCGAACTTGCCGGAACACTGACTGAGAGTGAAATCAGTGACTTCCTGAAATACATAGAAGTCCTCAGGGGAATAATAATAAGAACTTCAGACAGAAAAAAAGAAAATAACTCGGAAGGCGATATAAATATCTGAAACAGACGAAAATGGATTCTCAACAACCTACGATGCAGGTTATGCGAGGAAGGTCATGCTCATACTCGCGATGCTTGTTGTCGTGGTTATGTACGTGGAGGGCATGCTGACACCGTCTCTGCCCTCAATAGCAAAGGGATTCAATGTAACAATATCTCAGGTAAGTCTTGTACTCTCCACCTACCTGGTGGGTGGCGTGGCATTCACTCCTGTTGTAGGAAAACTTGGAGACATATACGGAAAGAAAATGATACTGACAATGGTCATATTCATCTATACCGCAGCCGTCGCAGTAACAGGATTCTCTCCTAATTTTACATTTATGGTGACATCCAGGGCGATTCAGGGAATCGGGATGGCAATAATGCCCCTTGGAATGAGCCTTGTCAGGGAAGAGTTCCCAAGGGAACTGGTCCCGAAAGCCCAGGCACTGATAAGTGCAATGTTTGGCGCAGGATTTGCAATCAGCCTGCCTCTTGGCTCATTTGTCTCGAACCAGTTTGGCTGGAGATGGACGTATCACTCCGCAATACCATTCGTATTTGCACTTGCAGTTGTAACAGTGCTGGTAGTGAGGGAGTCAAGATACAAGAGGCCTGAAACCAGGATCGACGTGGTGGGCGCAAGTCTGCTCAGTGCAACACTTGCCCTGTTCGTATTCGGCCTCTCCGAGGGACCGGAATGGGGATGGACTTCTTTCGGAACTCTGTCCTTATTTGCATCCGGTGTGATACTACTGTTCCCTCTTGTTCTTTACGAACTTGCCTACTCCAGGAAGAAAGGAGACGCCATACTGAACTTCAAGCTACTTTCCGAGAGGAATGTAATGGTGGCCAACGTCGCTCTTGGAATATCTGGAATGGCCATGTTTCTCTCCATGCAGGCACTCACTTACAGGATCGAACTTCCGGTTCCTGCAGGGTTCGGGAAAAGCATCATGGATACCGGTCTGTCCTTGGTGCCGTTCGCAGTCGGCGTACTTGCCTTTGGTCCCGTTACCGGCGCATTGATATCAAGGACCGGGGTAAAACCCCTGGCAATAGCAGGTGCACTTGTTTCAGCGGTAGGATTCCTGTTGCAGGCAACGCTTCCCGGATATCTGGGCATGCTTGTTTTTGAATTCATAACAGGAGCAGGTCTCTCCCTGCTTAACGGGTCAATGATCAACTTCGTGGTTCTCACGGTTCATCCCAAGGACATGGGTCTTGCAACTGCTATGAACGGGACTTTCAGGAGTCTCGGCAGCAGCATCGGTGCCCCTGTGGCTGGTTCGTTGCTGTCAACATTTACTGCATCCTTCGCAATAGGGCTCGGCGGTGGCGCAACAATTACACGGATACTTCCGTCACACACAGCATTCAACTACATCTTTGCTGCAGCGGCCATTGCCTTCCTCGTTTCGGCCGCCATAATAGTTTATGGCAGGGAAGTTCTGGGAAGGGGCCAGTCAAAGGTCAAGATGAGTGTCCCCTCAAAGAAAGCAATGGAGGAATCTCCTGCAGATTAGGTCATATACGTAAAACAATACTGAAACATTTGACTTCTAATTAAAATGTGATGGTGGGAAAACCACCAATTAATTTTTCTTTTCAGAGTGTAGCGCGGATCACGGATGCTTCGGGGCCGTCATCACCCGGATGGTTTGTTATATTGCCGTTTGTCTTGAATGTCATGAATGCCAGTGTTAGCCGTCCTCCGTGGAAGTCGGATTTTCCATGATCATTCACTGCAGGTACGTTATCTGTGCCGTTGTGACCATTTGTAACCGGACCGCTGTTATCTGCCTTCCTATCTCCTCCATGAAGGTATACGAAGGGAGTCGAAGTATCATTTACAGATGTAACGTTGTTCCTGACCTTGTAAACGAGAGTCATGACGAATGTATGATTCCCCGAGTTCAAATGTATGTTCGTGGAGTTGCAGTCTTCTCCTGTCAGGTTGTACATGGTTCCATTGACTGAGACATACAGTCTGAACACCGAGAACACACTGCCTATTCTGTCCTGCTTGTCCATGTGCAGGCCGTAGCTGGAACTGCTGTTCAGATACACTGTGCTTGTCAGGGTAACATTCCCGCCC
>JBJKSW010000085.1:0-22181 GCA_046703525.1 Thermoplasmataceae archaeon | reverse complement strand
TCAACGGTCTGCTCATGCAACAGACTGCATAATCATTCAAGGTCCGACCAGGCCTTTTTGGAATTCAATTTTAACGATTATGCCATATGACATTACATAATAATTAGAATATCGATAATATCGATATGTAATCTTGATATACTAAATAAACAAGAAAGGACCCCTCGTCGACTATGGTTTTTTTGTCTCTTCTGTCTCACACGTCATGTGAACGGATCCACTTGATTATTTTAAACAGTCTACTGAGTTGGGACGCTGATTTTGTTAAACAATAGAAAATAGGAATATTATCCTATCTTATTCGCTATAGTAGTATTGTAATACCTATAATATCGTTTATAATATTTCATATGGTCTAAATGTGACAGTAGTGTTAATTATTTGCGGCTTGAATACAAACGGTACATTAAATCTTTTTAAATCGCTTTGACTTGTATGACATCTGTCAGACAATCATCGCTGAATATCAAATTTCAGGGAAATTGTCTCCAGAATAGTCCTTTACTGGATGTAATTTGGTTTATCACCGCACTAACGCCGTATAACTACTGTTATACGGCATTCAAATTTCTATTCCATTGGTACTGATGCTGGAAATTCAACTCACATATTCATATGGTGTTCTTGCAATGTAAGAAACGGTACCGCTTCCTGAATTGAAGTCTGTGCTTCCACCAGCTCCATATAGACTTACCGTAATTGAGGAAGTATGTCCAAATAAGTCTACGATTTGATTTGTCACTGACAATGTCTGGAAACTCCCGGAAGCAGAAACAATCAATGTGAATGAAGAAACCAAATTCATGACCGAACCTGGAACCCCTATTATGCCGGCAATTTCACCAATCTCTGCTATGGTTGAAGCGGTTGCACCACCAGGAAATCCAGACGCTGCTGCACCCATGACCGCAATTGTCAAACCAGGTTCCGCAATTCCAAGAGCAACAAGACCTTCGTCCTGAAAAGTGTTCATGATTGAATTGAAGTTAGTTGAGGATTGAATTTCAAAGTCACTTAACTGGAGTGTTGCACCTGCGCTAATTGTGAATGTTTTATCGATAGAAGTATAGTGATTTGAAAATGCGGAGGCAATTGCCCTCATCCATTCAGCGTCAAAGTAAGGATTCCCCCATGTGCTGCCATTTGGTGCCTGCTGGCTGCTGAAAGGGACTCCCGCAGACTCAATAGTGGCCGCTGCACAATACTGCACCTTAAGGTTTGAAACTTCAGCCGTACCAACTAGCTCACAGTACTGACCGTTATCATATGGCTCGTAGAAGTATTCTGTTCCAAAAGTCCATGTCATTGTTGTATTCTTAAGCCACATGGCGTCAAGATAGCCACTGTCACCCGAATAACTATAGGAACCGGCGCTGAATATAAGATTCGGTGATTCATATCCATTCTTGCTTGTCAGAACATTGGAGTTTGTTGTTGTTGCACCGGTGAACTCGAACTTCGCGCTAAATTTGCCATCCGACCATGAAAGACTTGTTTGCTCGTTCGCTGGTTCAGCGGTTGCATTAACAATATTAAGGGGGTAGTATCCGTTCTCAGTGAGTGTTCTTGTCCAGTCTATGTAAGAGTTTCCGGGTGGACAGGACCCGGGCACTATAGGACTGTCGGGGAGATAAACTGATGCTGCTGTTGAATTGTTTTCCATGTTGATTACAGAAAAAGGGTGACTTAGATCCATGGTGAAGTTATCTGTAAATACCTGAAAAGTCAGATTAGATGCAAACGGGTTGAATGCTATGTTTGTATAGTACTCATAAATGTCAAGCTTACTTCCATTTACTTTCGTATACGTTACTATGAGGCTCATGGTAGGCTCACTCGTATAGCTGTGCATGAATTCTTTCCAGCTATTCGCAACGTTAGTAAAGTTCCACCCAGCAGCGATAACCTGATTCCATGAAACCGATGAATTGTACAGGTTTTCTGTTGTGCCGTTACCTGAGCTAGAAGGGTCCCAGACAGACAGATCGGCGGACAGATTCTCCTTAATTGGCGATACTGACGTCCCATTAGTGCCATATCCCAGCAGTGCAATATATGGACCCGGGAGTTCCTTGGGTTGGGGTTTAAGATGATAAACGTAGTAAACGGCATACAATGAAACAGATATAATGATAATCGCAGAGACAATGGCAAAGCCCCTTCTCGTGCTTTTACTACTGAATATCGCCAGAGACAAGATAGTACTGCACTCATTGTTGATATAAATATATTGTTAATTATTCAATCACAAGTGGTTTCCCTTCTGCGGTCTCAGAAACCGACACACTCGATTCCATGGCTTATATCCAGTGACTTCCTCCCACGAATAAATCCGTGGGGTTCCTGCTTCAACGGTTGCTGGCGGAATCTCCACAGGCTTGAATTCCCCTCGGCCCAAGCTACTCTGTCTTCCATGCTAAGCCGTCTGACTTTACGGATGCAGGCACACATGGAATGATATGCGATCCAACCGCTTTCACTTCTGTCTGCCAGCGGACAGAAATATCATCTGCTTGTGATATAAGACGGTTCGCTTTCATCATATCCATAAATGGTGTGGGATTTCCCACTCACAAAGTTAAATTTTCCAGCATAAGACTGTCAATGTACTGGATAGCTTTCCGCTGTGGAATTTTCAATCATAAATTAATGAGGATAGTATAATGCAGGTTCTTTTCCGTTCCATCTCCTGTGGCCTAATTGAAACAGGAATCATCAAGTATTTCTTCATCTGTTGTTCTGAATCATGTTAAGTTGCATTCTTTGCTTGTGTCAATATTTTCTCATTATCATATTGTTATGAGAACGTTATTCTATTTATCATAACATTGTTAAGTTTGATATCTTTGGTCCAGATAGAAATATGAGAAAGAGTCCCGGAATTTCGAAAGGCTAATAAGCGGGTCTAGAAAAAAGGTAGTTTCGAACTGACTCTCATTGTAGCTACATTCATTTTACCTCCTGACCTTTCCTAAATCAAAGAAAACTGGTACCTCAAAATCTCCTGTTAGGCGCGGACCTATTACACAGATTTAAGGTCTTCTCCCGCATACCCATATTGTATACCCATAAACATTTTCAATATCACTATAATAACGGTATCATAAGCATTATAACTACAACGACGCGGTTATGATCAAATCAGTGGGTAATCTGTTGAATGATTTTATAATCCGGTTGAGCGTAAATGTGAGATATGAATCAGAAACTGCTCTTGTTTGTACTAATATTTTAATACTTGTTCTACATAAGTTATACAATACCTGAATACCTAGGCAATTCTTGGTTTAGGAACACAGAGTGTTGACTGGAATGGTGAATCTGTAATGCCGATATATCATCTGGAATGCCCGAAATGCAGCCACGAATTTGATTTCAATTACAACCAAATGGTTGGGATATCAAAGCTTGGAATCGTCTTCAGGTACGGTGCACACGCATTTTCCGTTAAGTGCCCCTCCTGCCGCAAGAGGTCTAGGTATGATGTTTCTGAGGACGATCTTGTCCAGTGAGTCAATCTATATATCAGAAGGAATTCAGTAGACAAAGGAGTGGAAATATGGAAACTAACTTGATCAAGCTCTACTTCAGGAGATACCTGACAGAAGGGAAAGTCTATGTCATTATTGGCCTGGCCCTTCCAATTATTATTCTGATGATTTTCACATTTTCTGGCAGCATAGGAAAGAACGATGCCTCAAGAACGGCAATACAGGAACTTGCAGCAACTATGGGCCTGAAAGATCCTTCCCTGTATCTTGTTGCAGCTATTTATCCATTCATAATGCCTGTGTTTTCGATCGTTGGCTCAGTTATGGCCCCTGCTCTCTACAGTGAGGACAAGAACAACGGATTCTATGAATTCATAATGTCGTCAACAAGGATAGGCACCAAAGACATCTTCTGGTCCATTATTTTTACAGGCCTCGCAATGGTCCTCATCATTATGGCAGTGATTTTCTCAGTCACCCTGGCTCTATTCCTTGCTTTGAACGGCTCCATCCCCCTTTTCTTCATAAGGGAACTTGCAGTCTATTCAGTGCCCATAGCCATAGTGGCTTCAATGATTGTCTCGTCTGTGTCTTTCCTTTCAGAAGCTATGACAAAGAAGATTTCCTTCGTCAATTCACCAGCAGGTGTGGCACCAATATTTGGCATAGCCATAGCGGTGATTCCGCTTCTGTTCTTTGAAACATCACTGAGTGGCCCAATTAATCTTAATCAGCTGCTGCTCACGCTCGCAATTTACGTCTCATCTGCCTTTGTTGCATTCGTTATTCTGTTTATGATCGTGACCAGGAGAATGGTAAGGGAGAGGTTTCTGCCTTAGGTGATGAAATGACAAGCATTGAAATAGAAGATATGTCCTCAGGCTATTTTGGAAAGACAGTCCTGCACGACATTTCCATCACCATTGATGACCCGGGGATATACATTGTCCTCGGGAAGAATGGAGCTGGAAAAACGACGCTATTCCGAACCATAACAGGAATGCTGAAACTGTACAAGGGAAGTCTCACGATTGACGGGTCGAACCCTTTTGATGATCAGGAAACAAGGCAGAAATGCGTCTATCTCTCCCACCAGTCGGCAGTGCCAATAACAATGAAAGTGGGCCCGATCATGGATATGTTTGCGACCTTAATGGAGGCCAGTAAAGAGCAGAAAGAACAGGCAATTGCACGTATGGAACTGACCGAACTCCTCGGTAAGTCCTACGTTGCATTGAGCCAGGGACAGAAGAAAAGGGTATCCATTGCAAAGTGCCTGATGAAAGAAAGAGAAATATATCTCTTCGACGAACCGACATCCAATCTTGACCCGACACTGGCGGGAGACGTGCGGAAAGACATACTGAATATCGCCAGAGACAAGATAGTACTGTATTCATCACACAATCTCTATGAAGCGAGGGAGATAGGAAAGCAGGTAATCATAATTGACAGCGGGAGCATAGCATATCATGGAGACATAGACTCAATACCCATGGGAAAGTATGTCATCGGAATACGTGCAAAGGACCTCACATCAGTCTATCCCGAGGCAAAACTGCAGGGGAGATACTATATGCTCGAACTTGACTCCCCGGACCAGGTTTCCGATGTCATACAGAAACTTGCTGCGGCAAATATCAAGGTGCAGGAAATCAGGGAAATGAGCAATCCTCTGGAAGATTTGCTCAGGTAATTTCCAGTAAATATCCATTTTCTCCTTTTTTCAAATCCCCATTTTTACTAACTACAGACTAGAAAGTGAAATAAATGACCATATGTTCCGGACTATCGTGGAAGGGGAATCCGGAAAGGGCTGGCTCTACTATAAGTATCTTTTACTGAACACTTCCCTTTCAAGATTCGGGACTTCTTCCTTCAACCTGATAATCCTCTGGATCATACTTGCCATAACTCATTCAGCCTTACTATCGGGGCTGGGAGACGGAATGATCTCCCTACCGCTCTTTTTCAGCTTCCTTGTTGGTGCCTTTATTGAAAGAAGCAAGAGAAGGAAGTCAATTGCAATTGTAGCTTCGGCTGGAAGAGCTCTTTCCTTTTCGCTTGTGTTTGTAGGCTTCTACATTGGCAACCCCATAGTTATAACACTGTTCATTTATGTCGTAGCATTTTTCCTTGGCCTGACTTCAGACATTCTGAACTCTGTTCGGTCAGCATGGATCAAACAGTTTCTGACCGAGGACCTTTACAAGAAGGGCATTTCTATGTCGCAGGCATTAGCCTCCATAGCAGAGGGGGCTGGTTTTATTGCCGCAGGACTACTCATCCTGCTGGGATTCGAACGCTCCTTTATTGCCCTCATTTTTGTATTTGCGCTCGCCGTTATTCCCTTCGTTCTTGTCAGACCCGTGGAAAACGGAGTTCAACAGAGCATTACGTCTTCTGTCAGGGAAGGCATTTCATTTATAAAAGGAAACAAAAAAGTGTACCAGGTCTTGATCATCGCGTTCATTGCTAATCTTATTTTCGGGATGGCGGGCATACTCTTCACCGCCTTTGTGCAGCTGCACCTCAAACTGTCCTCCAGTTACCTAAGCATGATATTCTTCTCTTTTATCATAGGAACTGTCATAGGCTCCATTGCAGGCTCAAAAGTCAAAGGAAGACTGGGAATCATTGGGGGAAGCACTTTCGGTATTGTCGGAATAAGCCTTCTTTCAGTATCATTCCTTAATTCTGTCTTTCTCACACTGATACCTGGAGTCGTAATAGGGGTACTCATCGGCATTCTCAATGTTGGCCTTGACACAACGTTTGTGAAAATAATACCGCAGGAATTGATGGCAAGAATTCAGGGCGCGTTTACAACATTTTCACTTGCCGCCACATTTTTCTCTGGAACTCTGGGAGGAATCGTCATAGATATAACTTCTTCCACGGAAGCATTTCTTGTTATGGGAATTGCGATTATCTGCATCCTTCCGCTTTTCGCCATATTCAGGGAGTTCAGCACCATGAAGGTTGAATAGTTGCCCAAAAGTGGCTAAGGGCCCTCTGAATGCTCTTCAAACTGCCTGAACTATAATTTTTTTTGGTAGAATAAAATGAAAACTTAATTAACATTAGCGGTTTTCAATTTTATATGCATCAAAGCAGATTTGTGCTTCAATCACCACCGGGAGATGACCTTCCCTGTCATTGATCAAGAAACTTTTGCTCTTAGCCTTTGTCTTTATTCCAGTCATTGCGTTTGGCCTCGCCCAGGGATACAGTTTTGAAATTTCCAGTGCCCGGGTTTCCGAACCTTTTTCATCATTGTCTGCAAGTTCAGGGGCGTCACTTCCATCGTGGCTGCATGACGGATCCTATCTGAATTACAGCTATCATTCAAAGGCCATGATAAATAACAATACTACGTTCGTCAATGGAACTCTGAACTATTCAATCACTTCAATCAATGTGCAGAACGAAGTGTTCAACTTTTCCGTAGTAACTACTGCCCCGGGACGGACCGGATCAACAATTCCCTATTCAGAGTCATTCAACAAAAGCGGGCCATTTCCAGTTTTGAACTCGAGTTTCCTCAATTCCCTTAAGAATCACCTGATCCCGAAACCTCTCATTTCAGGTTACGGCGTTTCCGTGAACAATACATCACTGACTTCGGTGTCTATCAGTATTGATTCCCTCAGAGTGAGTGCATATGAAATTGATATTCTTCCGAGCGGCAGTTCCAACTTCAGCCAGTTTTACCTCAAAGAATGGTATGACAGCGCAAATGGTGTGCTTCTGAAAGTGAATGTGGGATATGGCATTTCACCAAACAGGGATATTAATATCGTTCAGGCTCTCTCATCCACAAACTTTAACCTGCACGGCGAATCAAATTACCTGCTGCCGCTTGTTCTAATTCCAGTTATTGCTGTCGTGGCCGGTACTATTGCCTTTTACTACTATCATTCAAGAAAGCGACATGAGGACCCTGCTGAAGAACAACAGGTTGAACAACCGGCGCAACCCGATGACAGAGCAACCAGTGCCCGGATTGAAGAACTAAATTCTCTATTGTCACAGGGACTAATATCCAGAGAATTTTATGACGAAAGCGTAAAAATGCTGAAGAGAGGGAAGTAAAAGAAAAATCACAATAAGCCGGAAATTACAGCGCACTGGCATAATTTCTATTGTCATTTCTCACCCTTGCTGAAACTTCTTTGCAATTTGTATTCGCCAAGCTCTGGGCAGGTTAGATGGAAATGCAATTTGGTACCACAATATTTAAATATTAATGATAGAGTCTGTCTGACATCATGAAAAAAAATATTGATCACAAGATGATATTATCCATAGTTGCCATACTGGTTGTCTTTGTTCTGGCTATAACACCCTTAGCGGCCCTGGCGGAAGATTTTGCTTCCCAGGGAGCTGGTTTTACCTATTCTCCGGAGGTTGCTTCACCCCCTTACAATGTCACCTTCCTGGAAAAAGGTCTACCCACGGGCACTACATGGCACGTCCGGGAACAGTACAATAACCGCCTCATATCATCAAACACGGAGTACGTCAATTTCACGGGCATTTACAACGGATCATACTTCTTCTCTGTGAACACTATTTATACCATAACAAACACCTACACTCCGAACCCGTCGAGTTTTACAATCATAATAAGCGGAAATAATGTGAAGCAGACAGTGAGTTTCCAGAACTCAACAAACCCGGGCAGTCCGGAGCAGTTTCATGCCAACCTCAGCATAACAAACCTTCCATCATCAATACCCGGATCACCACAGTGGTACTGGTCTGCTTCAATCAATGGAATCACATTGTCGTACAGCAGCTCTTACACGGGCAACACTGCAGACATGACCGTCACCGGGCTCCTAAACGGAACATACAGTTACACTCTTTCCACATCTCCAAATTCCGTATCTGGCACTTCGATCTATGGAACGAAACTTACACCATCAGCAGGCCAGTTCACAGTAAAAGGCAAGAATGTCTCCCTTGATTTCAAGTTCAGTTTTCTACAGCAGTACAAGCTGACATTTTCTGAGACGGGTCTTTCACCGGGCCAGACTCTTTATGTCAATATATACTGCCCCGAAACGGGAACCAGCCTGTCTGGCCAGTCATACGTTTCAAGTTCAGGTTCTGTCGTATTCAACGTCATAAACCAGAGTTACCAGTATTCTATCTCTTCAAGCTCTGCACTGTATTCAGCATCCCCTTCATACGGAACTGCCCTGATAAGCGGTGCATCTGAAACGGTGCATGTGTCTTTCAGGTATGCCCCTTCTGAATACAGCGCAACGTTTCGCATTTCTAATCCGCCTGGAAACCTTGCCGGGTCCTACTGGTACTGGTCTGTGAACCTGAATGGGACAAGCCTGACTTCATACAACTCCACACTTACATTTACAGGTCTCACAAACGGCACATACTTCTTCTACATCTACGGATACGGCATTTCCATTGAGAAGAGCTATGGAATAGTAACAGTGAACGGCTCGGCGGTATCTGTTTCAGTCGAGATCCAGAAATCATACACAGTCATTTTCAGGATTGCCAATCCATACCAGCTCAGGACTGGCCCGCCAGACCTCACCTCTGAACTAACAAGTGTATCGACAGGTTACACCATGACTTCATCAAGCTATAACGGAACCCTCATATTCTCAGATATACCGAACGGTACCTACCTGTATACTCTCTCCGTTGACCTTCCGTATACTGTTAACAAGACAAGCGGCACTGTTGTTGTAAGTGGATCTTCCATGACTGTGAGGCTCAGCGCGACTGAGGGCAGCGTTTATGTGACCCAGTTCGATGAGAAGGGGATTCCAATCACAGGAACATACTGGGGAGTGGCCCTCGATAACGGATTCACCTACAACAATTCATACAATGGAGGAGGCCTGCTAACGACTACGTCTGCACTTCCATTTGTCACTGCTCTTCCAAACGGCACTTACACCGTCCAGGGCTTCATATACAACAATGGCAAGTATTACTTCACTTCCCCGCAGACTTTCAGCGTCAGCGGCCACATACAGAACGTAACAATTGATTTCGCAGGTCCATCTACATCAGGGGCTCTTCCAAACATTCCAGCCGGAACGCTCATGCTTATTGGCATCGCACTGGTTGTCATTCTTGCCGCAGTTAATACCATATACCTGGTCAGAAAGAAGAACAAAGGCGGACAGGGAGGAAATGAGTAAAATCCCTAATTTTTTAATTTAATTATTTAGCTTATACTCTGGAATTCATATTCAAGACACTTTTATTCATCAAAGATCAGATGTAATTGCCCACAAAATCTTCATACGTGTCGCGTTTTCTTATGAGCCTGTCGGAACCGCCGGATACCATTATCTCCGCAGCCCGCAGCCTGCCGTTGTAATTGCTGCTCATGCTTGAAACGTAAGCACCTGCATTGAATACCGCTATTGTATCACCAATTCTGGCTTCCGGCAGCTGAATGTCTGTGCCAATCCTGTCAGTGTTTTCACATATCTGGCCGGTTACGTCATACTGCATTCCCACAGGATCGTTCAGCCTGTTTGCAAGAACAATGTGGTGATATGCACCATACAGTGCAGGCCTGAGAAGAAGATTCATCCCTATGTCACAGCCCAGGTAATTCCTGTCCTGTTTCTTGATGTCAGTAACAGTCCCAGCCAGAACTGCCGCGTTTGAAACTATGAATCTGCCGGGTTCCATTAATATTTCCGGCGCAGAATCACCAAAACTGTCTGTGAGAACCCCGGCAAGGCTCTGAGCAATGGAATGAAGGTCTGCACCGTCAACGTCAGGCCTGTAGGGTACGCCAAGCCCGCCCCCAATGTCAATAAATCTGAACTTGATGTCTGCCTTGTTTTCTATTTCCAGGGCTGTTCTGCATATCGATTCTGCGACCCTCCCGAAGTGCTCAGGGTCAAGAACGTTTGATCCTGCCATTACATGAATGCCAAATTGCTCCACGCCGGAGTCTCTTGCAACCCTGTATGCTTCCGGAGCCTCGTCGGCAGTTATTCCGAATTTTGTGCCTGGGCCGGCAGTTGTTGTTCCCTTGAATTCTCCCCTGCCATAATGTGTCTTAATCCTGAAGCTTGCAGTTCTCGGCGGAGCTTTCATTACCTGCCTGAACTGGCTTAAGCTGTCGAAATTAATTGCAACTTTTGAACCTACCGCATACTGGAGTTCCTTTCTCGGTGCGTTGTTGGGGGAGAAAATGATGTCTCCTGAAGAGAACCGGGATGCCAGCGCAAGCCTGAGCTCCATCTCGGAAGAGGAATCTATGCCTGCCCCGGATTTCCTCACGAGGTTGAGGATAGCAGGATTAGGATTTGCTTTCATTGCGTACTTGAAGCTGAATTTCAAACCCTCAATCCTGAAAGAATCTTTCAGGTTCCGGAGGTTTTCCCTGATCATGTCTTCAGACACTATCAGCAGGGGTGAACCGTACCTTGAGACCATTTCACAGACGTCTGAGCCGGAAAACTGCAGTTTCCCTTCTGTATTATGTGACCCGACCATAAGAGACTGCAACACCATGGGAGATTAACACCGCACCTATCTAACTTTCCAGAATCCTGGTGAAATCAGGCTTCACTTCATTGTCATCAAGGAATGTGTTGACACAGAGGTCTATCAGGTCCGCCGCCTTTCTTTCAGTGTCAATGTAATTGTTTACTATCACGGAGAAAGTGTCCCCAGTATCCCTGAATATGCCTGAAAGAGCAGCTACGTCACTCAGAGAGCCTGTTTTGGCTTTCATTGAAACTGCCCTCTGTTCAGGAAACCGTTTACGCAATGTTCCGCTTCCAGGCGATGGCAGATAGTCAAGAAAACCTGATGCTGCTGATCCAGAAACTGAGTGAATAAGTTCAGACATGAAACCGGTTGTCACATAGTCTTCCCTTGATAGGCCGGAGCCGTCCACAATGGATACCCTTCCTCTGGTGTCTGCAAACCTGCCCAGCAAATCAGAGATGAGTGGATGCCAGCCCTTCCAGCTACCTTTTTCTCCTGTCCTTGAGTGGACAATGTATTTCGAGAGTATTTCGGCGGAGTAATTACAGCTTGGTGGCTCAAGGTGCGAAATTATCCCGGATACTGTCTCCACGTGCACGTCCGGATTTCCGGCTGTTGAAACATCACTGAATTCATGGCGGGGCGTGCCCTCGAGACCGAGAGTTTTCCATATCAGGCCAGTCAGATGTTCGTAAGAATTCCTGACGGCACTGTATGAGTCTTCATTGACGTGGAGGTCATTGACGTCAACCGGAACGCCGGGGTTCTTTATGTTGACGCAATTCTCATCAACAGAGAAGTTGGTGATTTCGGGCTGGTAGGAGGTCCCGATATCACCTATCTGCCAGGCAGGATGCCTCACCTGTGAATCCAGTGCCTCTTCCGAGTATACGATTCTATCCACCTTGCTCAGCTGGTTAACTGAATCATTCATCAGGGAATTGAGTATTTCATTGAGCCCTTTGCTGTCCAAAAGGGGTGTTGGCCCGCCGCTAAATTCCAGGCTGTTTCCATGAACTCCTGCGTGCATTTCAATGCTGTGATCCGGCCCCAGGAGTGAATAAGCCGCCAGCCCGGTGAGGATCTTTGTATTTGATGCAGGGGAAAGCGGGAAATGAGAGTTAAGCTCCGAGATAACTCTGCCGCTGGAATCGCGGAATGAATATGAAAAAATAAATGGAGTGTTTTCTGCCAGAGTGACGCACTCCTTTCAGTGTTTTCTCCTTGTGATGGCGAAGACAGCTACAGCAGCTATAACCACGATAGCAGCGATTATTCCGCCAAGCTCAATGTAGCTCAGTCCAGATCCAGAAGACGCTGATGCAGATCCGGAGTAGACAGTGAAGTTGTCGTAAGCAGTGCCGTTGGTACCGGTGGATGATAGGGATATCTTGTTTTCACCGTTCTGCAGCTTGAATGTGAAGTTCTGCTGATCCGATATTGACTTGCCGTTGTCGGTCCAGT
Organism: Thermoplasmataceae archaeon; assembly: GCA_046703525.1. GTDB lineage: Archaea > Thermoplasmatota > Thermoplasmata > Thermoplasmatales > Thermoplasmataceae > WAQW01. The sequence goes on along the minus strand of JBJKSW010000085.1, from coordinate 9,726 downwards.
GGTATGTGTAGTTTCCAAGTCCGACTCCATTCGGGAATGAACCGATCAGGTAGACTGAACTTCCCTGCTTGAGCTGTGCAGCATTCTTGACAACCTTGTTGTTGTACAGTGCAGTGATGTTGACTGAATGCACTGAGTTGAAAGTTGGCATGTGCAGGTAGATGGCAGAAACGTTCTGTCCGTTAAGCGTGTCAAGGCCATAGAAGCTGATGTTATAGTCCGCACCAGGCGTGTATTGCCATTCAGTGTCTGCGTCGGTCTGTGCGACCGTACCGTTTCCGATATAAAGCATTGCATGGCCTCCTCCGGCCCCGCCGTCCATGATCACGTCACCAGGAGTGAGGTAGTATGCCGGAAGCATGCTCTCGTTCATGACATAATACACGCTCATTAGTGGTGATCCCTGGAAAGATGCTGGAACAGGCTGGTACTGAAGAGTGCTCTCTGCTGTAGCGTTTGTTGAAAATACAGGCGGGACGTATCCGAGAAGGTAGCTGCCAAGCCTGTAAACTCCGACTATGCCGTAACTGCCGACAAATTTACCTCCGTCATAGCCCTGAAGGTTGTCGCCCGGAGGGTTCTGTGCAAGTACAGTAAGACCTCCGCGTATGAGTGCTTCTGAAACGAAGTGTGCGCAGTCCTCTGAGCCGTAATTGTCAAGATTCTTCTGCATTACCGACTGGTTCAGGCCAGAAGGGTACGTGGAACTTGAAGCGTACTGCTTATCGACCATATTACCGTAGTTCACAGCTGCTGCTCTGTTGTAATCAAATAGTGAATATCCTGCCGGAACAACAGGAGTAATTGCCGATGTCTGAAAATTAAGGCCGTTGTTACGGGCAGAATTGCCGGAAGGGCTGTACAGCATTCCGCCAAGAACACCCGCCATAACAAAAGCCATAATAACCAGGAAAACTTGGAAAAACCTCTTATTTCCCATGGGCTGCTTAATGAAAGGGTCAGATTTTAACTTATCGATATTAAATCCTATATAATGACCATTTTGCGTTTATTCAGGCAATACATGATAGTAATTCACATTCATATCAGCCTCGCGCATATTTCAGATTAGACAGAACGCAATTCGAATTTACAAGCCTGTGATAATTATATGATTCCATTAGCGTTATGCATGCAATGAAAACTCTCGTTTCAGTGGACGCGGAAGGGCTGCAGGGGACAGTGAGTGCAAGGCAGATATTCAGAAACGGCGAAGAATATCAAAAACTAACAGATTCGCTGGCAGCGGATATTAGGGCTGTTGTTGAAGGCCTTAAATCTGAGCCGGGAATGAAGATTGATATTGTGGATTCGCACGAAGACAGCACTAATATTTCATGGAATGAACTGCCGGGCGGCGTAAGGTTAATCACCGGGTCTCCGAAACCGCTTGGAATGGTCGAGGGAGTCCAGGACAGCGACAGGGCGGTCTTTCTTGGATTTCACCCCATGGCCGGGACAAACGGTGTTCTGAACGAGACTTATTCTTTTTCAGTCCACAGGGTGTGGTTCAATGGAATTGCCCACGGGGAGATAGGAATCTGTGCGGCGGTATGCGGCCATTTCAATGTCCCCGTGACTATGATGGCCGGAGACGACACTGCAGTGAAAGAGGCTGAAGCACTTCTTGGAGAGGCGGAATATGTGGTTCTTAAGAATTCACTCTCGAAAAATGCGGCCAGTTCCATGGTTACTGGGGATGCTGCCGTGGAGTTGAGAAATGCAGCTGAGAGGTCTCTGAAGGTCAGGGGAAAGCCATACAGGATAGACGGTCCTGTTGAAGTGAGAATAGAGTTTAATTCAACTGACATGGCTGATAACTGTGAAATACTCCCCGGTGTCTCCAGGGACGACGGCTACACCGTATCCATTAGCGGGAAAAGCATAATAGAGGCCTACCAGTATTTCAGAATCCTGGTCATGATAGGAAGTGCGGGCAGCAAATACTGAAAAAATATATCTTTACCTTGAAAGAAATTTCATGAAGTCAGCGGAATGCCAGTCAAAGCCCTCTATAATGGAAATATCCCGGGGATACTTTTCAGCCTCGTTCTGAAGCGCATCATATCTGTACTCAAAACAGAATCCGGCCCTGATCTCGCGATCGGGCATTATGGTGCTGAATATCTTAAGGGCCCTGTTCATATGGTAGCAGGTCGAGACAATATACACCCTGCCCTTCCTGCCCGCTTCATCAAGGAGTTTTCTTGTGTAAACAGCGTTCTCAACAGTTGTCCGGGACATATTCTCGGTGACAACAGTGATCCCTTTACTGTCTTCTTTGCTGATGCAAGAAAGCATTGCCTGGGCCTCTGAAACGTCACATTCCGGAGATGTTCTGCCACCGGTAAGTATGAGTGTGTCAGATCCTGTTTCGCGGCATAATTCAACCGCCCTGGATACTCTTCCACGAAGCTCTTCTGTGGGCCCGCAGTCCCTGAGCATACAACCGAGTGCGACAACAGTACTGTTCAAGTGAAGCTCATCGCCCCACTGGATGGAAACAGGCCACGTAGTGGTTCGCATCAATCTTCTTCAGTTTGGGCCTTTCAGTTTCACATATTTCAGTCTTGAACGGGCAAGAATGAGCGAAAGTGCAGCCCTTCATACCTCCGTTGTAAGCGTTGAAGTCTACTGATCCCTGCGGCTTGTCGGAATAGAATCCTTCAATGTCGGGCATGGACTTGACAAGCAGATCCGTATAGGGATGCGCTGCTGACAGGGCTACTGCCTCTGAATCACCTATTTCCACAATGCGGCCAAGGTTCATCACCGCCATTCTATCCGACATGTACTTTGAAGTTGCCAGTTCATGCGATATGTACATGATAGAGAATTCCATTTCCTTTTTCAGCTGCTTGAGCAGATTGATTACCTGTGAACTTATGGACACGTCGAGCATTGAAGTCGGTTCATCCGCAACAATCAGTTCAGGCCTCGTTATGAGCGACCTTGCAAGCGAAACCCTCTGCCTCTGACCTCCGGAAAGCTTCCTCGGATAGAGGTCCAGGAAACTCTCTCCGGGTGAAAGGCCAACCTTGTCAAGCATATCGGCAACAATCTTTCTCTTTTCAGTTGCAGACCTCCTTGACCCTCTCGCAGCCGACCTGGTTGTTGATTCCTCTTCTCCTTCCCTGTAGTTGTCAAACTGGAGAAATGGCGCTATCACGGACTTGTATATTGTATTGTACGGGTTGAGGGATGAATATGGGTCCTGGAACACCATCTGGCTCCTGCTCCTGAAATCCCACAGCTGCCTGTTTCTCAGCTTTTCAATGTTCTTTCCCCTGAACTTTATCTGGCCGGATGTTATGTCCTGCAGGCGCATGACAGAAAGGCCAAGCGTTGTTTTACCGCTGCCGCTTTCACCCACAACCGCAAGAGTCTCTCCCTTCTTTATGCTGAATGAAACGCCATCCAGTGCATAGTTCCTCACGTGCCCTGATTTGAACACCTTAATCAGGTTATCCACCACAAGAATGTCATTGTCATTGATCGTTTCTGCCTGATCATCCTGTATTTCTTCATTTTTTAACATGATAGACTCCTATCTCGTGCCCCTAGTTCCGTTTTCATTCATAGCACCGGGCTTAATGCACTCTACAACGTGATCTGGAGATATCGTTACTGCCTTGAGGTCGTAAGTGAGGCAAGCCGCTTCCCTTACAGGGCATCTCGGGTAGTAGCTGCATCCCTGTATTTCCTGCCTGAGGTCAGGGGGAAATCCCTCAATTGAAGTCAACTGGTGGTCCTTGTCCATTCTCAGAGTCAGTATTGATCCCAGAAGCATGCTCGCATACGGATGCTGCGGGTTGTTAATGATGTCCTTTCTGCTTCCAATCTCCACTATCCTGCCCGCGTAGAATATGCCGATTCTGTCAGCAATAGCAGAAGCTACGCTCAGGTCGTGGGTGATGAATATTATGGAAAGGTTGAGCTCCTTCTTCAGCCTGTCAAGTTCATAGAGAATCTCCCTCTGGACAACGACATCAAGAGCAGTTGTTGGTTCATCGGCAATGAGAAGTTCCGGTTCACACGAGAGCGCAAGTGCTATGATCACTCTCTGTTTCATGCCTCCGCTCAGTTCGTGCGGATAGAGCCTTCTGACTTTGGGGCCAAGACCGGCAAGTTCCAGATATCTGTTGATGCGCTCGCTGTAGTCCCCCTCTATATTGTGAGCAATAAAAGTGTCCACGAACTGGTCCTCGACCCTCATGACAGGATTAAGGATATTCATCGCGGACTGGAATATCATTGCTATCTTCTTCCACCTGAATTCCCTCAGTTTGATCAGTGACAGATCCATGACAGAAATGTCATTCCCGGATTCATGGAAAATTATTTCGCCCTTTGATATCCTGTTAGGTTCATCAAAAAGCCTCAGTATGGAAAGGCCGAGAGTTGACTTGCCTGACCCTGATTCTCCAACAAGGGCAAGTGTTTCCCCTCTCTTCACAGTAAGGTCCAGAGAACGGAGTGCCTTTACATCTCCTGTATCAGAGCCGTAGATGGCCTCCAGTTCCTTTATTGTGAGGATGTCTCCGTTCATCATACTTCACCAGCCTTCCTGCCGAACACTTCGGTCACTCCGTTTCCAAAGAAGTTAGCACCAATTCCGATGATTGCAATTGCAATACCCGGAGGCAGTATCCACCACCAGGCAGAGTAGAGTATTGCATCAGAATTCTGCGCATAGTACAGCATTGTTCCCCAGTTTATTGAGTTAATATTGCCGAGGCCGAAAAACGCAAGGCCAGCCTGTGCCACAATTGCACCAACCATTGAATACACTGTGTTTATGACAACAAGCGGAAGAACATGCATGAACATCTCCTTCCTCATTATCTGCGGCCCTGTCATTCCAGCCAGCCTCGCTGCCTTTATGAACGGGCGCTCCTTGATTGTAAGTATCTGAGACCTTATGACCCTAGACATGAAGGGCCAGCCCAGAATGGCAAGTATGAATATCGTTGTATTTGTTGTTGGCGGCAGGTATGCTGAAAGTATGACCAGCAGAGGGAAAGTTGGAAGTATCAGAAGTATGTCGACAGCCCTCATGAGGAGGTTGTCTGTCCAGCCTCCGTAGTAACCTGCTGCAAGGCCTACAGCTGTCCCGATTGCCACTGCTATCACTGCCACAGTGAATCCAACGTACATGGACACACCAGTTCCATACAGAAACTGGCTCAGGACATCATGGCCCTGGAAGTCTGTTCCAAGGTAATGGTGTGAGGAGGGTGGAAGCCAGCTGATGGCCTTTGTGCTCGCAGGGTTGTAGTAGTAAAGAGAAACGAAATGCCCTGCTATTGCAATGGCAATGAAAACGGCGAAGACGATGATTCCGAACAGGGACTTCCTGTTCCTGAGGATGTCCATCAGTATGCTCTCGTCGCCGAACAGAGTCTGTTTGATTGTCTTTCCTGAACTTGCCTGTTCATAATTACCTAACATTTTATCACCTCAACTCCACACGCGGATCAAGTATGGCATACAGAAGGTCAACGATATAATTCGCAATTATCACAGTGAACGTGATGATCAGGAATATTCCGTCAATTAACCAGTAGTCGTATGATTCTACTGCGTTGTAAAGAACATAGCCGATTCCCTTGTATGAAAAGACGACCTCTACAAAGAAAGCGCCTGCAACAATGTAGCCGAATGCTAGCACTATGTGTGTTGTCACGGGCAGGATTGCATTTCTCCCGGCATATTTTTTAGAAATGATACGCTGCGGTATGCCTTTGGCCTTTGCCATGAGAAGGTAGTCTTCCTTGTTCTGGTTTATCATAGTGTTACGCATGGTAAGCGCAAATGCCGGGAACGTTGTTATAACAATGGTGATAATCGGCAATATGCTGTGATATATCACACTCCAAATGAATGAAAAGTTCGGCCCCGGGACCATGAACACTGAAAAAACACCTCCTACCGGAAATATTGGCAAAAATACTGCGAAGAGCAGTACAAACACAAGGGCTAGCCAGAAGAATGGCAATGAAGTAAGGCCTATGAATATTGAAGATACAGCAGACTCACTCTTTGAGCCTGCCCTCCATCCAGTAATTCTTCCAAAGATTACGCCAAGGATGGACGAAACCAGAGTCGAAATTCCAAGCAGATACAGTGTCCATGGAAGGTGTGAAAATATCACATGAGATACTGATTCCGGATAGTAATAGTATGAAATGCCCAGGTTTCCATGCAACAGCTGGATGATATAGTCCTTGAACTGCAGGAATATGCTTGTGTGGGGCTGAAGCCCGAACTGTGCCTCAAGCAGTTTTACCTGGGACTCTTTAAGATAATGGTTTCTTAACAGAACGATAGAAATTGCAGGGTTTGTCCCACCAATTCTTGGGAGTAAAAAATTTAATACTATCGCGACGAAGCCCGTCACGATAGCATATATGGTCCTAATTATGAGATAACGGGTTGTTATCATCGAGTAACACTCTATTCCTCAATCAGTTATCTCTTTATTTCTCTCCTTTTCCCTTGTTTCTCGTAGTCAGTACCACAACCGCACCTATTATCACAATTGCAGCCACGACTCCACCGATTATGTAGTATATGTCATTTGACGAGCTTCCTGTTGATGGGGAGCTGCCAGATGTCGGTATATGCATAGCCATGAAGTTCAGCGGGCTCTGTATTGTGAGGTTGTCGTAGAAGCCTGTAACAAGTGCATTGTTAAATGCAAAGAAGTTACCTGCATCCCCTATAGGTATGATTGGTATCTGCTGATCGATTATCTTCTGGGCGGGATAGAGATCCTGGACCATCTGGGCTATGTTTCCGATGTTCTCCGTGCTGTTGAATATTGTGTTCAGCGAGCTGTTGGAGTACCACTCAAAGTTCCATCCACCGTTGTAGGCGTATGGTTCCTGTAGCTGTGCGTACGGGTTCACATAGTTCGGAACGTATCCAAAGTATGTCAGGACGTTAAAGTCTGAGTAGTTTGCTGCTGAAACGAAGACATCGTTTGCCCATGTGCTGATTGGCACCACGTTTTCAACTGCGTTTATGCCCACAGCTTTAAGGTCTGCGGCTATGAAACCACCAGCTGAAACCCAGTCGGCTATGTTTGAAGGCTCAACAATTGAGAATGTGAGTTCCTTGTTTGTCGAGTTGTTGGCAAAGTAGCCGTTGCTGTCAATATGGTATCCTGCCTTGGCTATCATTTCTTTCGCTTTGGCCGGGTTATAGGCGTAGTATGTCAGCCCGGATGCCCAGTCCGCTTTCATGATCGTCGGAAGACCACCGTCTGAGGTGTTGCTCTGTCCCCAGCTTCCTATCGTGTCTTCTGCCTTTATCATTATCTGCGTCTTGTTAATCGCATAGGCCATACCCTGTCTGAGAGTCACGTTGCTGTATGGTGCCAGCTTGTCGTTCATCCAGAGGTAGAACACCCAGGGCTCAACCTGCCTTATGAGAGTAATGTTCTTTATTCCCTTAAGACCATTGTAGTCACTGAGAGCCGGAAGGTCTGCGCTGATCTGTCCCTTCTTAAGTGCGAGGGCTGCTGTAGCAGTTGTCGAGAATTTCTCCCAGAATACAGTCTCTATGTGGGGGACTCCCATCCAGAAGTGTGTATTTGCTGTAAGACAGCCTCCTTCACTGGTCACGGATGACAGATAGTATGGTCCGGCTGTAATTTCCTGGCCGTATGGACCCATGTTTGTGTACTGTCCAATGTTGCTCAGGTTTCCGTGGTCATATGCAGACCAGGCCTTTGGTATAATCGTCTGTGAAGCAAGTAGCTGAATCCAGAGGATACTCTGTGAGTTCATCAGGAATGTTATCTGCGTTGCGCTGGGTTCTGTCATGCTCAGGACGTGCGGCATAACAGCGTACGGGTCAAGGGAGGTGTTTGCCTTCATGACGTCGAATGTGAATGCAACGTCTGCTGATGTTATCTGGCCGACGACTTTAGATCCATTTATCCAATCTGCATTGGGGTTCAGGTTGAACGTAATGGTCTGTGTTCCATTCCCGTTGTTTGTCACTGTCCAGCTCTTTGCGAGCCAGGCAGACAGGTTTCCGTTTGTCCACAGGAAGCCGAGCGAGTCTGCGTACATCTGCTGTACGAGGTCGGACGCCAGGCTGTTTGTGGTGGTGAACGGATTCAGGTCTGCCACCGAGGTGTCTAGCGGAGTCCCAATAATAAACTTCCCCGTGGGTGTTGTACTGCTTGCCGCGGCGTGCGGAGTTGCTGCATTGGAATTATAGCTTGCAACAAACGCAAAACTCATGGCAACCATAACAAACACCACTGAGAAAACTATTAAGGTGTTTATTGATTTACTCATTGACCGTGATTGGATTCCTTGCTTATAATAGTTAGCTTACCTATTACTTGATAAGTGACTTTTTATAAGTTTTATTTAAATACTGGTCGTCAAAACGTTGACATTATAAATTATCTATAGAAATCATCCTATATTAATATAATCCGGCATTTTGCATTGGAGCATCATTCTAATATATTGAACATATGCTCAACGAATTGAAGTACCTTTCAATCGTATCCGGCACATCCACTGACGGCCTTTCATTGTCTGTTGTGGAGCTAGATGGCTGTGGCAGGGAAACCTCATACAGGGTCATCGAGACAGTTACAGTACCCTATGAGAAAGAATTCTCCAGGAAGCTTCTCACCATCGCCTCTAATGAAGAAGTGTCGGCTGAATTCGTGAGCTCTGTGCACTGGGAACTCGGAAGGATCATCAGAGACGGAGCCAGGAATGTCAAGGGAGATTATGATATCATATCATTCTCAGGACACACGGTATATCACGGCCCTTCTAATGGAGACGTCATGAAGGGGACCTACCAGATTGGTGAAATCTCGGTGCTGGCAGCAGAGACGGGAAAAACGGCTGTTTGCGATTTCAGGGTATCGGATGTGGCACAGGGCGGTCTAGGCGCACCACTCACCGCGCTTGCTGATTATTTCATTTTCCACGAACCGGGAACTGTTGCGTTGAATATTGGGGGAATTTCCAACATTACATGCATACAGGAAGATGGCTTCACTGCCTTTGACACGGGGCCGGGCAACATGCTGATAGATGCGGCATGCCGCCTTTTCTTTGGCCAGGAAATGGACATAGACGGAAAACATGCATGGCAGGGCAGAGTCGACAATGAAATGCTACGTTACCTGATGAAAGATCCCTATCTTCTCTTAGAACCTCCAAAGAACAGCGGGAGGGAGTATTACAGCAGAGAATACCTGGAAAGAGTCAGATCTGAATTCGGGCATCTTTCCGGAGAAGACTTTATTCGGACTATTACGAGATTCACGTCAGAATGTATAAGAGACCAGATAACGAAGTTCGCAAACAGTGAAGTTACAGAAATTGTTGCAGGCGGAGGAGGGACACGCAACCCCGTAATAATGAAAGACCTGGAAGAAATGTTTCCGGGAAAAATTTCATCATTCTCTGAGCACGGTATAGATGAGATGGCAAGAGAATGCCTGGGATTTGCGGTGCTGGCAAACCAGCTTTTGCATCTTAAACCCGGCCGGCTGACCGATACAAGGAAAATGGTTGGTCCGGTACTAGGCAGGATCATTCCGGGAAACAATTTCAGGAAAATAATGGAAAGTGTATTTTCCAGCCCGTGCTGAAATTATTCCCTGACTCTTCCTATCTTTTCAAATATGCTCAGGAGGTATTCTGAATATTCAGACCCGTCCATGAGATCAGTGATTGTAAT
>JBJKSW010000084.1:0-18912 GCA_046703525.1 Thermoplasmataceae archaeon | reverse complement strand
TCACCCAGTGCTCTGGCCAGGTCTCCGTAAGTGGATACATGCCCCCTTGGAATCTGCCTTACGAGGTCATAGAAGAAGGAATAGAGGTCCAGATCAAGAAAACGTGATTTGATTTCCACTTATCATGATATGTTTTGGACATTATTTATTCATTTTACATTTCGAGTCTCCACTAAATCCGTCTGTCGGGCAATCAGGCAATATGCTGCTAAAGCGCTCCAAAGAAAACCATATATAGTGTGCAGGGATGTAGAGCCACTCCAATGAAGACCTACTTAGATGTTACATTTTCCAGTGAAGGCGCGAAGCCAAGCGAGATCATAAACAGGCTCAGGTCACTTGGTTTTAAACCGGTGATGGGTGAACACGATATGGTCTACGAGTGGGGCAATAATGCCTCAGAAGAAGATTCAATATGGTTTGCTGACAAGATTCAGGCCACACTGGAAGGTTTCAAAATACTTTTCCACATTGAAACTGTTGAAGACTAATACGGGATTCTCCGTACATCTCCGCATTCAGCGCAAGTTATTTCGAGCATCCTTTTTTTGAGCCTTATTCTTGTTTCTGCACCATAAATTGTTGCGCATCTTTTGCAGTAAGACCTCTTTATCTCTGCAGGAAGTGTCATGTCCATTCGTTTTCCAATCCTTTCAGCCATACTCATATATCTTCTTGAGAGGCTCTGGGATGACCCTTTCCTGGATACGGCAAGTTCATGCAGATAGCTAATTCTGGAAGATGCCAGCTCAAGCATTCTCCTGTTTGACCTCTTTGCACCGCTCATCGGCCTGAATCCTCCATGTCGTGAAGGTACAATCCTGTTTTGTCATCCACAGCCTCGCTTTCAGAGAGAACAAGTTCCCCCCTCATTACAACAGAGTGGGGAAATACCACTTCGAATCCCTCGAATGGAGTTTGAGTGTATTTTGAATGAAGGTACCTGTCTCTCAGTTTCTTTCTGTCAGAGAACCTCACTGCTATGAAATCAGCCATGTATCCTGTCCTTATTTTTCCCTTGTTCAATCCCATATTTACAGAAGGGTTGTCGCACGCTGCCTTCACAAGCACGTTAAGGTCCAGTATCTTCTTTTCCACCAGGGAAAGAAGAAGTGGCAGCCTTGTCTCAACACCTATTATCCCGGACTTTGAGAACTGAAAGTCTTCCTTGTCAGATTCGGTGTGCGGTGCATGGTCTGAAGATATTACCGGTATCTTTCCGGATATGAAGGTGTTCAGAAGCTTTTCCTGGGAATCAGATGACCTGAGCGGAGGGTTGACCCTGCCGTACGGCGTGCTTTCAATTTCCTCGTTGAGAAGCAGATGGTGCGGGGTCACTTCAAACACAGCCTTTGGCTGGACTTCTTCTATCATTGATGGTACAGTAAGATGCGTTATGACCTTCCTGCTGAATCCGGTTCCCAGTGCCGTCCTGATTCCGTCTATTTCACATTCCTCAGGGCGGGCCAGGTTATGTGTCTTAAGGTCAGTGGCAGTGATCTTTCTCGCACCCAGGCATGAGGCGGATTCTGCATGGAAGACAACAGGAATGTTCATGTCATTGACAGACTCAACCTGTTTTGTTGAAAACTCATCAGTTGTTACAGAATTGGTGCTCCCCCCCAGGAATATCTTTATTCCAGAACTGGCGGGGTCAAGAAGTGGCGCATTCCTGCCTGTAAACATTGAATATAGGCCAAAGTCGACGAAAGATCTCTTTCTGATTGCTGCAAGCTTAGTGGCATAAGTGTCATAATCGGCTATAGGTATCCTGTTGTTCGGCATGTCAAAGACTGTTGTTGTTCCACCGTAGAGTGCGGATAGGGAACCGGTAGAGAAATCCTCCTTATCTGTTTCCCATGGATCGCGAAAGTGCACATGAGTGTCGGTTCCGGCAGGAATTATTGCGCCTTCAAGTCCTATTTTTTTTGAGGCAGGAATATTCTTTCCTATCTTCCGGATAAGGCCGTCCTCCACAGCCACCTCTACGTTCTCGAATCCGCCGTTTCTGAGAAACCTTCCTGTGTAAACCGTGTCAAATGACATCTTAACTCCAATCAGTCTACTTTCCCCGTTCTTCTCCCCACAGTTGCTTGTGCATCTGGACCATGAATCTGGAATGTATTCTGTCCTGAAGCATTCTTTCCGCAAGCCATCTTGCGTCACTGCCATATGATGGCTGGAAAACACACGTCCCTGAGTATCTGTTCTCACTTATAAACGAAATTGCAAATCTGTAATCCGCTTCATCAGAAATAACGAATTTGATGTAATCATCCTTTCTCAGGTGCCCCAGGTTGGAAGGCAAAGTACGCTTTTCCTCTCCAGAAGACGGCGTCTTGACGTCCATGTCGATCACAGTGCCTGGAACAGAGCAGAATTCTCTGACCGGCAGCGAACCTCCGGTTTCGATGAGAACAGACTTCCCCATTGATGTTACCTTTTTTACGAATTCCAGTGCCTCTGGCTGGAGAAGAGGTTCCCCGCCCGTAAGGCATATCCAGTCCTCCCACGTCTGCTCAACCTGCTCCAGAAGTTCATCCAGAGGTATCTCATATCCGTTGTCAAACGTGTAGGTGGAATCGCACCAGGAACACCTCAGGTTGCACCTGTTTGTCCGCACAAAGAACATTGGTATGCCTGTGTGGGGTCCCTCTCCCTGTATACTGTGGAAAACTTCTGTCAAGAGCATAAGTTCTGCATACCCTAATTATAACAACCTTATTTACTTAGTTAGATATTTTCCTCTATGGATCCAAAGCACGTTTTTGATTATGCAAGGGAAACAGACACTATACTCATTATAAATGGAAACGAGAATTCAATCGACAAGACTTTCTTCTATCTCACAGAAGCAAAAAGCGGCATTTTTGAGGGTTCAATGCTCCTGGTCAGGCCAAGCGGGCTGAGGATCATAACTTCAGAACTTGAGGAGCAGTCTGCCAGGGAAACCGGGCACGAAGTGACTGTTGCCAACGGAAGGTCGCAGGTGGAGGAGACAATAAAGAATGAACTCAAAGACACAGACGTGGTTGGCCTCAACTACTCTTCTCTTACACTGGAGACTTACACAAGGCTCTTGAGAATCATTCCAGAGAAGAGGTTTGTAGACGTTTCTGCCTCCATTGCCGAATGCAGGAGGATAAAGACTGACAGTGAACTCGGGAAATTACGTGAAGCAGCCAGAATCGGCAGCGAAGCTTTTGAGCACTTCTCATCGAAACTGAAAGAGGGAATGACTGAGAGGGAACTGGCGGCTGAAGTTGCACACGAGATGATGCTGCTTGGTGCTTCAGGTCCGTCTTTCGACACAATTGTTGCCTTCGGGGCAAATTCGTCCATGCCCCATTATTCTCCCCAGAATGTCAAACTGAAGAAAGGGGATTTCGTGCTTACAGATTACGGCGCACTCTATGACAGGTACTGCTCGGACATTACCAGAACAGTCATATTCGGAAGAGCGACGCAGAAGCAGAAAGACATTTACGAAACAGTCCTCCAGGCTCAGGAAGAGAGCATGAAGGCAATAAAGGAAAATGTCAACGGAAGGGATGTTGACCACGTTGCCAGAAGTATAATTGATTCGACCGAGTACAAGGGCCGCTTTATACATGGACTGGGCCACGGTCTCGGCATGGATGTCCATGACCATCCTGCGCTCAGCCTTGGATTCGATTTTCCGCTTAAAGAGAATATGGTCGTGACTGACGAACCGGGAATTTACATACCCGGGTATGGAGGCGTCAGGATAGAGGATGACCTGATAGTCAAGAAAAACGGTGCCGAGAGAATAACGTCGGCACCGAGAGAACTGATAGAGATCTCATAGATGCCAGAGAATTCAGCAAAAAACATAGAAAGATCAGTAGAATGGGTAGTCACATCACCGGAGATGCTTGAGTCAAGGGCAAGAATTACGGATGCCCTGATCGACCTTGCATCCGGCGAAGACATCAAGATATTTCCAGTAAAGACAGAGAACGACCTCCTATTTTCGCTCTGCGTCATTGCTGCAGCAGGAGAGAAGAGCCTGACGTCAAGGTTTTTCATCTACATGAGGGACAACTATGAGAACAGCCTGAAGTCCCTGCCCCATGAGGGCGTTGAGGAGAACCTGAACAGGATAGGCCTTTCTGTTTCATACAACGTTGAAAAGGGCATGTATGTAATTCCATTCTACAACTACATAACAAATACAAAGAGGCTTTCAGGTTCCCCATACAGGCTGGTGTTTCAATCCATGGACGGCGGAATGGTGTGGCTGAGGAAGGAGGTCATGCTGAAAGTCGGAAGGGAGGCATTCCTGAAAAGGCTTCAGTCAATGTATGATTCCATACCCGAGGAAGTGGTTCCGGGGATATCGCCTAGCCTGAACGGCATCGCGGAAACCATTGCACACCTTTACAGGTCAAAGAACAAGAATAACCAGTTTGAGCTTGGCGATGTGGATCCGGCACTTTTCCCTCCATGCCTTACGGAATACATCAAGGAGATGAGGGATGGCGTAAATCTGCCGCATCTTGCGAGATTCACACTTGTCAGTTTTCTTCACCACATAGGTATGTCAAACGACGGCATCATTGAACTCTTCAAGACGGCGCCCGACTATAATGAACGAATGACCGTATACCAGGTCAACCATGTATCCGGCGAGAGTTCGGGGACAGAATACTCGCCCCCAAAGTGTTCAGTTCTGGAATCAAATCATCTGTGCTTCAAGGGGAATGACACGCTCTGCAACCAGGAATGGCTTAAACATCCAATGCAGTATTATACGATAAAGAAAAAGCCGAGGCCGCCTAAAGGCGCCTCTCAATGATCTTGAGAAGGGTGCTCTTTCTCACGTTTGATTCAACAATGTACATTTTCCCGCTGACTGAAGGCGTTCTGGGGTATTTGGCTTCCCTGCCGTCAAAGTTGAGATTCAGGTCCCTGAGTATTTTCTCGAGTTTTTCCTCTGAAAAATTCCTGGCCTTGTCCAGCCTGATTCTTCTTCCGTACTTCCTAGAATATTCTGGCATGAAATAACTGGAAAAAAGGGTGCACTTCATAGGAGCACAGAACTTACTGATCCGGACTGTCCTGGCCTTGATGTCACTCTTGCCGGCCCGAGTTCCGTTTCAATGACTGTACCTTTGTTCATGATATTCCTCTGGACGTAATGGGGATTTGCAGGATTCTCCTTGACTGTTATGATCTTTGCAACTTTCGTTTCTTTTGTCTTGGGGTCGTAAACGCTTGCAGTTATTCCTCTCATCAGAACAGCCTTCTGGTTTCCGCCGTGCACTCTGAGAATCTTTCTGCTGTCTTCTCCCAGCCTCGTGAGTGTCGGTTCCCTTCCGGCTTCGAATCTTCTGTTTGATCTGTTCTTGTGGAGTTTTCCGCCAGTAAATTTCTTGCGTGCCCTGCCCTGGTAAATAGTCATGTTGCTACCTGATTGATTTTCGTTATATAAATGATGCAGTAGAAACGGTTTCCTCGGTTGAATGCCATACTCAGTTCACGTTTTCCCTGTACCAGAACGACCATTCAACATCTGCAACCACAACGTCATCAGGTCCGGGATTGTACTCGTTTATCCTGTCCTTAACCTGGTGAAGAAGCGGAAAATAGTATTTTGACACGTAGTCAGGAAGAACCGATGAAATAAGCAGGTACCTTGCCTTGAAAATTGTGTGCGTATCCGGTGAGTTCAGTGATTCAAAGTCTTTCCATGTTCCCTGCAGATAGCTGTATATTGTTGCTGTGAACATGTCAAGCATCTTCTTCTTTGCTATGAGAGAAGCATCATCAGAAATGCTCCTGTTGAATTCGTTTTCAATTCTGTTCAGTTCGTCTGTAGTTACTGAAACGTCCCTAATTTTTGATTCGAGCCTGTAATCCGACAGCAGATCCTTCATTATGTCAAGCCTGCGTTCCTGATCATCCCCCTCTGTAACCGTAAGAAAAATCTTTCCGGGATCGAGGCTCCTCAGATATTCCACAAACGAATCCGTTTTGTAAAATCCTTCCTCCGGTTTTTTTCGCAATAAAAGGGAAACAGTTCTCATGCGTTTCTATATTCCTGTATGATATTATAAGATCACTCAGGGCAGTTTCTTCAAAATCATGAAACAGCATGGGTATTAAGGTACATCTGCTTTTGGAATTGAAATGAGCATTTCTTTACTCCAGCTGGCAGCATTTGTCATCATCACCGCAGTGTTTGCTGGAGTCATCAGGAAGTACGTTGAGAGAGACTTGCTCGTAGTACTTGTGGCTGTTGTCGTTTCATCCCTGATCTTTGTAAGATCTGGAGATGCCCTTGTCTCTCTGGTGGCATATCTTTCGGTAACTACAGCCCTTCTTCTGTACGGGAGGCGTTTTTACATATCATTTGCACCTCTGTTTGCCATTTCACTATACCTGATGGTATTTGGTAAAGTCGCAGTTACTGCCCTTGCAATATCCCTGGGGACATCCATTTCAATACTGATGTCCGGAAAGATGATCAGAAGCATAGGGAACAACGAGAAGGAAAAAGGAAATTCTGTTTCCACTGAAATTATCAGGGATGTTTTCCAGATCGGCACAGGTGTTGTGACCATGATAATCATGGAAATCTTTGCCCTCCGGACGGCGGAGGCAGTTGTGATCACGGGAATGCTCTTGCTTTATCTTGCCGGAAATATTGCAACTGAGAACAGGGATAGCGTCATCTCCAGAATACTGCATTCCATGGAAAGGGACCACGTTGATCTTGGCATTGGTTCTATAATGCTTGCCATAGGGGCACTATTCCTGTTCGGCCTCATCACTGACAGGAACGTTGTCCTCATAGGCATCTTTCTGCTTCTGATAGCCGATCCTGTGGCGACAATCACTGGAAGAAAGTTCGGAAAGGCGCATCTTCCGTATAACAGAAAAAAAACTGTCACAGGTTTCGGATCTGCCCTTCTGGTCTCTGTTGTCTTTGCATCGGTAGCTCTGGGTCCGTATTATGCAATTTACGCAGTTATCGGGACATTCATCGAAAGCGCTACCAGGAGCCCGCTGGATGACAATCTCACTGTGCCTCTTTCCGTGGTCGTCCTGAATCTTGTGCTGAACTTCTTTTGAAGTAGATTATTTCCCTGTCGTTCTCAGGGGCAAAACCGGCATTTTCATAGATTTCAATGGCCGGATTTCCGATGGTGGACCAGAGGATAACTGCTTTGTGGCCCGCAGCCTTCAGCCTCCCCATAGAGTTTGAAAGCAGAAATGTGCCCAGGCCCTTATTCCTGAACTCAGGAAGTATGAAGATGTCTGCGATCAGGACTTCCCCATCCTGTGCAGTTGTGATTATGGCACCTGCCTTGCGGCCTCCTGCAATGGCCCATAGAGTGCCATCTTCTATGACAGGGCCAAATGCCTTCCCTTCAAACAGCCTTATCCACAATTTTTTCCTCTCCACTGGAACGGTTGACTCGAGGATGAGGTCCGGTGATTTCTCAAATGAAATGTCGTGGAGAGCGATCATTTCGCTGATGTCGGAAGAATCCAGCCGCGAAATCTCAAGGCCCTCAATATCCTTCTTTTCCGCTTCTGCAAAGTCCGGGAGATTGAGTTTCATCTTGAGCCTCTCGAGCTTCTCGAAGCCTGCCTCCTTCAGCGCACGGTCGTAATCCTTTCCATTGAACACTTCATTAATTAGCAGTATCTTCCCGGCAGAGGAAGCTTCAGCATTCAACCAGGAAAGCAGATTCTGAAGCCTCGCCTCCGAGTATGATTCTTCATCAATGAAGCCGACCATGCCGTAGTATCTGTCAGACATTGATTCCGGCGTGAGGAAGAACGCGTAACAAACGACTCTCCCCGCGCTGGCAATTGCCCTGGACTTGATTCTGTTGCTGTTAAGCTGTTCTACTAACGGGGCAATCTGGACTCTGACATTGAGTTCCGGATGCTCCCTCTCGTGGTAGGATATGTAGCTCTCAAGTATCTTTTCCCAGGAGAGCTTGACATTGTCAATTTCCATTGTGCTCCCGGAGAAATATGGAAAACATACTTGTCCTTTATGATCATCACCTGCCACGCGCTGTAAAGGGTTCGTGGTGTAGCGGATATCATCTGGGCCTCCGGAGCCTAAGACCCGGGTTCAAATCCCGGCGAACCCGTTCTGCGGATGCTGCAATTTCTTTCGTCATCGTTTATCCTGATGCAGTTTGGATTCTGCCGGTACAAGCAGGCTCTGGCCACGCGCAGATTAGTATAGCTGCCGGAAGCCAGGAATAAAGGGATCAGATGTCCTTGGCAAGAACACTGATCATTTCTTTGAATCCCTTGTCTTTTGCAAAGCTTGAGGCAATAAGGTTGAGAGTGGGAAATTCAGTCGAAAGTATCCTCACGTTCATGGATTTGAGCTGGTTTATGCAACTGCTCATGAGTTCTGATCCGAGGCCTTTCCTTCTGTATTCAGGCATTATGTAGAATTCAGTGATACGTGCCTCTATTTCAGGATGGTAGTAGATTCTCCTGTGTAGGTCTATCTTTAGAAGCCCTATTATCTTCTTGTTGTCTTCCGCGACTTGTACAAGGAAATCGCGATCATTCTTTATGCACTGTTTGAGATAGCTCAATACTTCATCGTGAAAATTTTCTCTCACAGTGAAATGCCGGTCAAACTCTCCGTTCAGTATCTTGAGCCTCTTCACCAGTTCGATTATCGCTTCCAGATCCTTCTCTTCTGCCTTTCTGATGTTGTATTCATCCATATTCATTCACCAGGAATTCTTCTTATGTACCCTTTATCAACAAGAACCGAATAGCTGTTTCTTGTTTCCTCAATAATTTCTGTAGCCTCCTTGAGGAAACCACTTCTGGAATTGCTGACCCTGGCAAGGCCTTCCTTGACGCTCTGGTAGGCTACTTCGGAAGCCACTGCAGGGAACATGTCCAGATCCTCCATCGTTGGTAGTATGTTCTCCTCAGTCGGGTCTTCAATGTAATCAGCAATGGCTTCGGATGCCCGAACCATTATGTTGAAGTTTACGCCCTTCGACCTCGAATCAAGTACCCCTCTGAATATTGCCGGGAAAACAAGGCTGTTGTTGATCTGGTTTGGGAAATCGCTCCTTCCGGTTGCGACAACGCTGGCGCCAGCCTCGTAAGCCCTTTCGGGCCATATTTCCGGGTCTGGGTTGGCCAGTGCGAAAACTATGGGATCCTTGTTCATGGCCCTTATCCACTCAGATTTGAGCGTGCTTGGGTCAGACTTCGATGCAGAAATCACAACGTCCGCACCCCTGAAGGCGTTGATGTAATCTCCCTTTATTCTCTCCACGTTTGTTTTCATTGCAAGTTCAT
Organism: Thermoplasmataceae archaeon; assembly: GCA_046703525.1. Classification (GTDB taxonomy): domain Archaea; phylum Thermoplasmatota; class Thermoplasmata; order Thermoplasmatales; family Thermoplasmataceae; genus WAQW01. The sequence continues at coordinate 9,588 of JBJKSW010000084.1, read as the reverse complement.
ACTTCCATGGATTATTCAGCATGAGCTTGTCCATATCCGCCCTCTCGGGTTCAAGTATACCTTTGCTGTCGGCCATGATGATGTTTTCCATCCTGAATCCGGCAGCTTCAAGGAGATAAGCAGCAGCAACATTGGCGGCACCGGAGCCGAAGAATACAATTCTTGAATCCTCCCTTTTCTTACCGGTGACCCTGAGCGCGTTAATAAGTCCGGCAAGTTCAGCAGAAGCCGTCCCCAGCTGGTCATCGTGCCACACAGGTATATTCATTTTTTCCTGCAGTTCCTTCAGCACGAAGAAGCACTTTGGAGATTCAATGTCTTCGAGGTTATAGCCGCCAAACGCGGGTTCCAGTGCTTTTGCAACCGCAATCAGTTCATCCTTTCCCGATACTCTGACAGGAACTGGAACTGCATTAACACCGCCGAGATAGTTGAATATCAGTGCCTTCCCCTCCATCACAGCAAGTGCGGCTTCCGGCCCTGTATTGCCTAGTCCCAGTGTCCTCGAACCGTCCGTTATTATGGCAACAGAATTCCATCTGCCTGTAAGCTGGAAAGACAGGTCTGTATCCTGCATTATCCTCCTGGAAACTTCTGCCACACCGGGTGTGTACCAGTATGCAAAATCCTTCATAGAACGGATTGGAACCTTGGGAAGAATTCTGACCTTTCCCTTGAAATATTCAGAATATCTGATTGCTTCCTCCCCTAACATCTTGGTTCTTTGAACGTCATCCATTTGATCGCACCGTAATATCGGTCATTTCTATAAAATATTGATACCTCAGCTATAACGCATGCGGATTCACACGCAGTAGCATGGTGTCCAGTGCAATCTTATAACCGATAAATAGATCGGGCAGCGTGGACTTTTTCTCTGAGATTTCGGAAGAGATTCTCAAAAGGGATATCAGGAGCAAAAACGATCTTCAGACTCTGAAGACAGAGCTTGCCAAGAAGTATTCCATGGACTACCTTCCAAAGGATACGGAGATACTGTCCAGCGGCGAATTCCCTGAAGAAGTGAAGCAGTTGCTCAGGATAAAGGGGACGCGAACCATGTCCGGCGTAGCTGTTGTCGCCGCCATGACGTCACCCGAGAAGTGTCCCCATGGAAGGTGTATATACTGTCCGGGCGGCGTTGATAACAATTCACCGCAGGCTTACACGGGATATGAACCCGCAGCACTTAGGGGGAGGAGCAATAATTATGTTGCCTACAACCAGGTATTCTCGCGCCTGAAGCAGCTGGAAACGATCGGGCATGATACCAGCAAGGTTGACCTGATCATAATGGGAGGAACATTCACCGCGAGAGCAGAGGAATACCAGGATTCCTTCATCAAGGGATGTCTCGATGCAATGAACAAGAAGGTCTCGCCTGCTTTAAGCAACTCTATACTGGAGAATGAGGATTCTGAGAGAAAATGCATTGGTCTCACCGTAGAAACCAAACCTGACTGGTTTTTTGAAAAGGACATCGACCTTGCCCTCAAGTACGGTACAACGAAGGTCGAACTTGGAGTCCAGATTCTCTCTGAAAAAGTGCTTCGAATAAACAACAGAGGGCATGGCATAGCCGAGATTGAGAGGTCCACTGCACTAGCAAGGGATGCAGGCATGAAGATTGTCTATCATGTCATGCCTGGAATGCATGGAACTGCCCCGGGCGATGACCTGGAAAGCATATCCAGAATTTTCAGCGATCCCGCATTCAGGCCGGACATGCTCAAGATATACCCGACGCTGGTTGTCAGGGAAACTCCACTTTACAGGCTCTGGAAGCAGGGAAAATATGTGCCGCCTGACACAGATGCCATGGTTTCATTTCTGGAATATGTGATGAAGTCAATCCCCCCATGGGTCAGAATCCAGAGGGTGCAGAGAGACATACCCGTTAAATTCATTTCTGCCGGCGTTAAGAGAAGCGACATAAGGGACATGGCTGAGAGGAAGATCAGATCGGAAGAAATCCACAGTTCGGAAATAAGATACAGAGAGGTTGGAAGGGCCAGTGTTTCCCCAGACCAGGTCAGGCTGGTGAGAAGAGACTATGACGCTTCCTCAGGAAAGGAAATTTTCATAAGTTTCGAGTCTCAAGACGCAATAGTGGGATTTGCAAGACTCAGAATTCCGTCTGAAAACGCGCACAGGCAGGAACTGGAAGGTTCCTCCATAATAAGGGAACTCAAGGTGTTTGGCAATGTTGTTCCGGTGGGACATAAGAGTTCTGACGACTGGCAGCACAAGGGATACGGCAGGAAGCTAATGGAAGAGGCGGAGAGGATAACTGCCGAAGATTATGGCCTTCACAGGATCGGCGTCATAAGCGGCATTGGAGTCAGGAATTACTTTAGAAACATTGGCTATGAACTCACCGGGCCATTCATGATGAAAGCCGTATGAACGATATGGTATTTCATTGAAAAATAGCGTCTCCACGCGTGTTTTGCGGCTTTTTAGAATTACATTTAAATAGGCTACGTCTATCTACTGAAATCGTATCGTGTCTTCAATCACAGTTGGCTTGGGTATAATCGTACTTCTTGTCACAATTTATCTGATTTATTCTATATTAGGTGCTGAGAAATTATGACTACTGTTTCAGCCGGTGCGGAATATCACAACTTCTGGCAGAATTTTTTTGTCAGCCACCAGGCTGTTTCTGGCCTCATTGTAATTCTGATCTACCTGGCAGTGATTTCCCTTGTGGCTTACATCTTTTCCGAGTACATATCAATACTTTACCTCGACAGGGAACCTCCGACGAGAAGATACACAAGATACCTGATCGATTTCTTTGAGAAGTTGCTTGGCCCTGTTTCAAAGAAGCAGATGAAATTCAGGACATATTTTTTGAATCTTCTGTTTTTTGATGCAATCGCCGCCGCCATTGCCTTTGTAACAATTTCTTACTTCAACCATCCCCAGAATCCCTTTGGAAGTACCCCCTTCAATCTTTCCCTCACTGTAAATACTGTGATCAGCTTCATCACGAACACCAACATTCAGCATTATTCAAATCCGCTCAACCTCTCTTATTTTGCAACCACCTTTGCAATACTCGGCCTTATGCTTATTGCACCTGTGACAGGGTTTGCGGCCTCCATGGCCTTCATAAGGGGAATAAGGACGGCTGAGGGTTTCCTCGGAAATTTCTACCACGATTTCCTTATTGCTTTCTTTGACCTCTTCATTCCCCTCACGCTTCTTTTCACCATAATCTTTGCACTCATAGGCATACCGGAGACCATAGACACGGTCATACGAGTTACACTTCCGATATCGGGAGGGACCGGATATCTTCCTGTTGGCCCGCTTTCCAGTTTTGAGGCATTCAAGAACCTTGGAACAAACGGCGGAGGCTTCTACGGGGCAAATGCAGCATTTCCTTTCGAGAACCCTAACTGGATATCCAACATAACGGAAATGGTGGCCTTCACAATAATACCGCTTGCCTCTATCCTTTCACTGGGCAGGGTATTCAATAACAGGAAATTCGGGCAGATGCTGTACGGTGTCATAATGATCATATTCTTCCTTGCGTCCCTTCTCACTTTCTATTCAGAACTCCATGGCATTCCGGCATACTCTACTCTCGGCCTCAATTATGCCGGGAACATGCTTGGCAAGGAAACATCTCTCGGCCTTGCACAGTCCTCAGTTTTCAATGTGGGCGCCACACTCACTTCAACTGGCGCTTCAAATTCACCATTGCTTGACTATACCCCCGGAGGCGTACTTGGAGTGATAACAGGTCTGCTGATGAATGACCCAATGGGCGGTGTAGGAACTTCAGTAATCAATATTTTCACGTTTGTCATATTTACTGCATTTCTTGCTTCCCTCCTCGTCGGAAAACTTCCTGAACTCATGGGATTCAAGCTTGGCTCAAAGGAGATAAAATACTCAACAATCAGCCTGGTGACGCACCCGCTCATTGTCCTGATACCCCTTGGCCTTGTTGCCACACAGTTAACACTTGTGCACACTTTTACAAACCCTTTTCCCCAGAGGGTGACTGAACTGTTTTATGAATTTCTCAGCTCTGCTTCAAATAATGGTTCAGAGATAGGGGGATTCGCCACCAACACGGCCCTGTTCAACTATCTGGATTCGGTGATCATGCTCATTGGAAGATTTTTCCTGATGGGAATACAGCTGTTCATAGCACAGCTGTTTGCGAACCGCAACCCAAGGACTGAAAGCCCAAACACAGTCAGCGTCGGATCTCCGTATTTTGCCATAATGCTTTTCGCCGTTATCATAGGCCTTGGGCTCCTTTCGTACTTCCCTGTGCTAGCCCTTGGCCCTCTCCTGTCATTTGCAAAGGACCTGAACCTGTTCATAGGGGGCATAATACATGGACTTTAGGGATACAATGAAGATGACATTCAAGAACTTCAGCCCTGTTCTTGAATTCAGGAACCCGGTAATGTTCGTGACTGAGATCTCATTCATACTCTCTGTCGTTATAACAGTAATACCTTCTGCTTTTTCACTCCCTACCGACTATACCTACAGGATATTCTACATAGCCGTGTCCATCCTTCTGTTTCTCACGCTGCTCTTCTCTAATCTGAGCGCAGCAATCTCTGAAGGAAAAAGCAGGGGAATCACGGAGTCTCTTCAGAAACTGACCACGGAAACAAAGGCGCACCTTCTCAAAGAAGGCAACATAAGTGAAGTTGTCTCGAGCAAGCTGCAGAAGGATGATGAAGTAGTCATATACAAGAACGAAGTGATTCCAATTGACGGAGAGGTCATAGAAGGCACCGCGTACGTGAGCGAGGCAAACATAACCGGAGAGTCCAGGCCGGTACTGAAAATAGAGGGTGACGCAGTAACAGGCTCAACCATACTGCTGTCGGACCAGCTCAAGATGCGTGTAACGCAGATGCCAGGAGAGACTTTCATTGACAAGATGATTGATCTCGTGAAGAGCACAACTAGGTCCAGGACTCCAAATGAAATAGCACTGACTGTACTTCTTTCTGGCCTCACCCTGATCTTTCTCATTGTTGTTTCGGCTGTTTATGCAATTTCATCAATGCTTGGAACAACTGTCAACATAATGATACTGATTGTTCTGCTCATATCTCTCATACCTACAACCATAGGAGGGTTGCTCCCTGCCATCGGAATAGCCTCAATCAACATGGTGTCGCAGTTCAACATAATCGCAAAGAGCGGAAGGGCAGTGGAGAACTCGGGTGACATTGACACAATAATTCTCGATAAAACAGGAACAATAACCATTGGAGAGAGGGAAGCCGTCCGGTTCATCCCCAACAGCAACATCACCGAGGAAGAATTTGCGAGAGCCTGCCTTCTTTCTTCTGTGGATGACAGAACAAGGGAGGGCATGTCAATTGTCAGGCTGGCAAACCAGATGGGCATCAACGACGTTGACTCCGGCGGATACCACTTCATCCCCTTTTCAGCAGAGACGAAATTCAGCGGTGTGACCAGGGATTCAACCTACATAGTCAAGGGAGCCCTGAAAACACTGAAGGACAAATACGACCTTACCGACAAATACATAGAGGCGGTATGCAAGGAAATTTCCTCAAGGGGAGGCACCGCAATTCCCGTTGTGAGGGATGGCGGTTTCATCGGCGTAATAGAGCTCAATGACATGCTGAAGCCGGGAATAAAGGAGAGGATAGAAGAACTGAAAAAGATGGATATCAAGACCATCATGTGTACTGGCGATGACGAGGTCACTGCTTCATTCATGGCGAGAGAAAGCGGAATCGAGGAATACATAGCAAACAGCACGCCCATAGACAAATACAACGTAGTAAAGTCCGAGAAGGACAATTCCAGGATGGTCGCAATGGTGGGAGACGGAACCAATGATGCGCCTGCACTTGCGTATGCTGATGTAGGGCTGGCAATGAACAACGGGACTCCAGCTGCGAAGGAGGCGGCAAACATGGTTGATCTTGACAACAATCCGACAAAGCTCATAGACCTTATTTTCCTTGGAAAACAGATACTGATAACAAGGGGGTCACTCACAACATTCAGCATAGCGAATGACGTTGCCAAATATTTTGTAATAATTCCTGCCGCTTTCTACATATTCCCCCAGCTGTCATACCTCAATGTCCTTGGCCTTGCAAATCCCCTTCTGGCCATAACCAGTGCGCTGATATTCAACACAATAATCATTCTGATGCTCATACCGCTCGCTTTGCGCGGTGTCCACTTCAAGCCGTCCAATGCGAACGACATAATGAGGCGGAACATCTTTCTGTACGGCCTGGGAGGGCTGATAACTCCATTTGTGGCAATAAGTGTCATTTATGCAATTCTTTCGACGGTAGGTGTTGCCTGGTGAAAAAGGAACTTTTCAGCGCGTTAAGGATCACAGCTGTAGTTTTCATAATCATGTTCGTTTTTGCTTATGCATATCCCACTGTAGTTTCAGTTGTGGACATGCACATTGACCCGGGACAGGCAAACGGGTCACTCATAATAGAAAATAAGACTGTGTATGGGAGCAGTTACATTGCCGAGGCATTCAACGGATCGGAGTTCTTCCACCCAAGGCCGTCAGCAGTGGGATATAACCTGTCACAATCCGGCGTTCTCAACTATTCCATAGACAACCCTCAACTCCTGAACATTACGAAGAATGACATAATCAAGTTTGAACAGGAGAACCCTGGAATCAACCTGAGCCGCATACCATATTCCATGGTCGCTTATTCCGGATCAGGCCTGGACCCGAACATTCCAGTTTCTGGTGCGGTGATACAGATACACAGAATTGCTTCCAACCTCACGCACCTCATCAACCTCAAGGACGGGAACGGCTCAACAGTGAAGATAACTGCGTACCTCAACAATCTCGTGAATTCTTCTAAAGCCCAGACTTTTCCCGTTTTCGGCTCATATTACGTGAACACTGTGAAAATGAATTTCGCTATTCTGCTTTACCTGAAAAGTGACTTCGGGATCAACCTTTTTTGACTACAATAACGTCTCCGCTGTAATGCTTCACAACATCTTTTATTGCAGCACTGATTCTGACAGATCCGGAAGGCCCCGTCCTTACTCCTACAACAGCAACGTCGCTCTTTGTCTCTCCGCCAAGGCTGTTCAGTTCATCCGGCCCGCCTATCCTGTAGCCTGACTTGATAAGCCGTATGTTCTCGCCGAACTCGTCGCTGAGAGACTGTATATTGTCCATGAGCACCCTGAAGCCATGCGTGGGCCTCCTGTCGTATTTCCTCAAGTCAGGAAGCACTATGGAGCAGCCAAGCGCTTTCTTGAGGTGAAGCGCAAATGAAATGGAAGCCCTAGTGCTCATGTCTTCAGACACCGGTGCAATTATTGACCTGTAGGGATAGTCCATGTTCCTGATGCTCACCATAATGACAGGGATTTTCACGTTTTTGAACACAAAATCGCCAATGCTGCCAAAGAGAGCTCCGGAGAGCGGGGACCTTCTTGTTGTAGCAAGAACCAGATAATCGTAAGAATGCGTGTTCGCCTCGTTTACTATGGCCTCCTTTGCAGACTCAGAGGACACAATTCGGGGAATAACCTTGACATTGTTCATTTTGCCAAGCCTGTAAGCTTCTGTCACGAGGTTGACCTTGTCTGTCCATATCAGTTCCTTCCTTTCTTCCCTCACAGTAAAGGCAGTCACTTCTGCAGCATATTCACGCGACAGGTCGAAAGCCATCTGGAGAACCTTGCTGGAACGTGCCCCTCTTGCCATTGGTACCATGGCTCTGTCGAATTTCATCAGGTAAGGCTTGAGGGACTCTATCAATGCCCAGATATTTCTATGAAAAAATATAAACTTTATGATTAGATCCGTGAAACAACATTAGTTCCTTATTTTTTTTGCATGGAGATAAAACGATTTAATACAAAGTACTCTTTATCTGTTAGAAGGAGCGAAAGAACATAGCGTGATATTAATTGTCATGTTACCGCTCCTGCAGGCAAATATACGGCATGTTCCCGGAGAAAGAAATGGCATCAGAAATGCAGTGTGTGACGATATCTTTCGGCGAAATAGAAAAATACAGATCCGTACAGGAGCTCATGGGGCTTGCCGGAGATGAAATATTTCTCATTGACATGGATGCGATCAAGAGGGGAAAGCCCAACTTCAAGTTCTACCAGGAGATTTCGAAATACTTTGACATCAACGTCCTATCCCTGATTTCGCGCGTGGACGACCTGGTGGACTCACTCATTCTGGGATGCCAGAGCGTTGTGATTTCTCCGGCTCTTTCACCAAGGAAGATCTCGGAGTTTCTCGAAGTGTCGGAGAACATAGTTATGCCTTACACATCTCTCCCTTCAACCCGTGAATTCTCAAGGTTAGGGGGCACTTATTTTCTGTCGAACACGCTTGTGAATTATAATTTCAATCTGTGCTACTATTACGGGCCGGGAGATCCCGGAGAGAAATACGTCAGGTTGAAGGATTTTCCACTCGAAACTTCAATTTTCTCCCTTGAATGAGAAGGGAATCCCATTCATGATTTCATTCCGGATACTGTAACCAAATTATATGTAATACAACCTAATTCCACTGAGGAAAAACATGCCTGTCATTTCCACAGAATTATGTGGCCTCAGCCTTGAATCCCCATTTGTTCTTGCATCCGGTATTCTGGACGAGAACGGGTACACAATGAAGCGAATTCTCGAAGAAGGCGCTGCAGCCGTAGTGACAAAGTCCATAGGGAGTATAGAAAGAAGCGGTTATTATCCTCCGGTGGTGGCTGAAATCGCGAATGGAATGCTGAACGCGATAGGCCTGTCAAACCCGGGCATTGACAACTACGGAGAAGAGATGCGTATAGCAACAGGTGTCGGGAAACCTGTCATAGGATCAATTTTTGGTTCAAGCAGCGGGGAATTTGCTGCGCTTGCCTCCAAGATGGAGAAGTACGGGGCAAGTGCGATAGAACTGAATCTCTCATGTCCGCACGTTAAGGGGGTTGGTCACGAAGTGGGCTCTGACCCTGTTGCAGTGAAGGAAATTGTTGGAGCCGTCAAGAGTGCAGTGAGAATACCTGTTTTTGCAAAGCTCAGCCCAAACGTTTCTGATATCATGGAAGCGGCAACTGCTGCGGGTGAAGCGGATGGATATACGCTCATTAACACAGTCAGGGGCATGAAAATAGATATAAATGCCCGTGCACCCGTGCTTTCAAACATTTATGGAGGCCTTTCAGGGCCTTCAGTTAAGCCTGTAGGCATAAGATACGTCTATGAGGTGAGCAAGGAAACCGGAAAACCAATAATGGGGGTTGGAGGAATTTCAACCTTTGAAGATGCAGTAGAATACATAATGGCAGGTGCATCAGCGGTTCAGATAGGCACAGCACTGTCTTCGCAGGGCAGGGGCATATTCAACAGGATGAAAGGCGAGATAACGGCTTTCATGGAAAGGGAAGGTTTCAACAGCATACAAGAAATGTCGGGAGTGGCGATCAGAAGATGATCACTTCCGAAATAATTGAAATCAGTGATGAAACGCCGACTGTGAAAACACTGACCTTCAAATGGGATGCCGATGTGAGGCCGGGACAGTTCATAATGGTCTGGGTC
>JBJKSW010000083.1:0-15183 GCA_046703525.1 Thermoplasmataceae archaeon | reverse complement strand
TGCCCAAGATTGTGAGTCATGCCAAGGACATACATAACATTGAGGAGATATCTCCTGATCTCAAGAAGAAAGTTGAATCTGCCATAAAGAAGACTCTTTTCTGACCCTCAATCCACTTTCAGAATTTTTTTCATTTTTTATTCGCAAACAGGGAATACACTAAGGAAGCACCTTAATCCTTATTCACGGAAATTAAATACCTGTTGAAGTTCATCTGATCAGTCCTGGAGCTTCCCGGTCAATTTCCGGAATGGTGGAAATGGAGGAGAATTCCTTTGCAGACGGAAAGAATTCGTGGTTTGTAGGCTATTTCTTCTCAAACCTGGCAGGAGGCATTATATCGCCACTTATTCCCCTGTTTGTTGTCCTGTACCTTGGTCTTGGCGTATTCTACGTGGGCCTCACAACATCAATCATCTCGCTCGCTTCCATCCCTTCCCTCGTAGCCTGGGGCAACCTTTCTGATTCCATCAGGAAGAGAAAGCCGTTCATAATGGTCGGATTCCTCGGCTCCTTTCTGGCACTTGTTCCAATTTCTATGGCAACCGATCTCACATTCTACCTCTTCCTGCAGATACTCTTTCAGATACTGGCAATGGCCGCAGTGCCGGTCTCAACGATGATCATAATAGAAAATGTTGAAAAGTCCAAGTGGCCCATAATCATGAGCAGATTCAACCTGATCGCATCATTCGGCACGCTCATAGGCCTAATAGCCGGCACAATACTGATTTCTGTTTACACCGGTTCCTCATCCATTCTGATCCACCTTTATGAAATTGCCTCTTTTGTGTACCTCATAGCGGCGGTAACAACCTTCATAGTGATACCTGAACCAGGTAATTCAATTGCACGCAGGTCAATACACACAACACATTCAGTCAGGTTGTCTGAGAGGATCAGATTCTTCCCGTCCACTATCATCCATTTTGCGGGAATAACAAGAGGAGTCAGGGGGGCAAGCCTGAATAGCGAGATCAAGGCTTTCCTGTTTGCCACGTTCTTCCTTATGACGGCATTCCAGCTCTACTTTGTACCGTTCCCCGTTTTCATATTGAAATCACTGGACGGCACCGATTCTGATGTTTTCATAATGTTCCTCCTGAATTCACTGCTGGGCACAATAGCTTACAGATACACTGGAAAGCTGATCAGCAGGTTTGGAATCCGGAACGTTCTTGCCGGAACTCTCGCGCTCAGATCAGTTCTCTTCGCCATAATGTCAATCATATCTTTCATTGTATTTCTTCACCTTCCGTTCATAACAATATCACTGGCTTTCTACGGCATTATGGGCGGACTCTGGGGATTCATAGGCATAAGTGAGGTATCATACATATCAGGAATGGTGAAAGACAACTCAAGGGGAAAGGCAATAGGGTATTACAATTCACTCAACGGCCTTGGGCAGATAGCGGGGGGAATCGCCTCGGCTGTAATATGTGCAGAAATCGGATACGGTGCTGATTTTTCAATCGCAACTGCAATGGTTGTGATTGGAGCAATACTGATCGTCAGGCTGACAAGGGATGATGGAAAAAAGATGATATTTCCGGCGTTCAAACGGTCCTTATGAATGCGCCCCGTATCTTGTTCCGGTCTATGCCTATACCCTTGGGCGTCACAATAATCATGTCCCTGCTCAGCGCAGCCACGTCTCCGCCCTGATCGCGGCTTATTGAAAGAACCTCATCTGTAACTCTCTTCATCAGGCCCTCTTCTGTTGTTATCCTGTTGCAGTCCAGAATTACCACGTTCCCGTTGTACACTAAATCAGAAATGGGAAGCAGATCCTCATACCTGTAAATTTCTGCAACTTTGACACTGCTCCTGATGGACGAGAGTTCGCTGTTGTTGAGTTTTATGTTATTGAGGTCTATGAATTTCCTCGGGCCACGTTCACCCCTGGCCTTTCTGGCGGTAGGCTTGGGCGTTTCTCTCCTCTTAAGAAAGGTTGGCATACGAATATTCATATCATTATAAAATATAAATCTTTCCATTTTGTCTGACATTATATCAACAGGTATGAGCTATAAACTGTACAGCAACATGCAGCAATAGGTATTTTCCTTTGAAGCAGGATGAATTGCAAATATGTCTGACCATGAAACGGTAATTCCCTTTTTCAGATATTGACGCGCTTCACAAAGAGGCGGAATAGATTTGAGAGCCCGTCCTTCCAGGTGTTGAGCTTTGGCTTCGTTATCCTTATTCCATACCTTATGGGGATCTCGACAAGAATGCCATGCTTGGCCGCTTCAACCTTGATCTCTTCAGAAAACGACATTCCGTTGCTGAGCTTCTTCATCTTCCTGAGTATGCCGGACCTGAAGACCCACATGCCGCTCTGTGAATCTTTAATTGTGAGGCCGAAAAGGACACGCAGGGTCATATTCAGGACACTGTTTCCCACAAAATGAAGAGTGGTGTAATTGTGTTCTGTCCTCAGTGTCATCCTGTCGCAGGATATGAAGTCAATATTTTCTTTCACCAGTATTTCTATGAACGGCCTGATAACGTCTGTCGGATATGTGCCGTCGCCGTCAAGGCACACAATGATTTCTCCTGTCGCCTTGGAAAGCCCGGTGTTGTATGCCTGGCCGTATCCCCTCTTCGGCTCCTCTATGACAATAGCGCCCATGGATGAACTTATTTCCCTTGTCCTGTCTGTGGAATTAGTGTCAACAACTATGATTTCTATGCCGGGAAGCTCCTTGAGACCCTCTATGACATTGCCTATGGTCTTTTCTTCATTGATCGTAGGTATCACTGCAGTAACTTTCGGAAACTTGTCCACGAACCAGAATACACTTTCCCTAATAATAAGCTATCATGTAATCATTCCATCGGTTCCACTTTCGAACTTCCATTTTCCTTGCTCACCCAGTAAGTCATGTCTGCCGCCTTTGTGAGTTCCTGGTGGTGTGTTATCACTATGAGCTGCGGAACAATTGACTGGTCCCGCAGCGAATTCTGCAGTATATTTTTCAACTGCCCCCTCCTGTCCTCGTCAAGGAATGTTGTAGGTTCATCCATTATGAATGTGCTGACCCTGCTAAGGACATAATCCGCCACTGACAGCCTGAGTGCGATTGCAAGTGCTGTTTTCTCGCCTCCGCTCAGCGATGAAAGAGATTCTACTGAACCTGCCACACTGACTTCCACGTCAAAGTCCTCATCCACACGTATGTCATCAATTTCCAGCCCGAATTCAGAAACCAGGCTTCTCGTCTTGGCAGTTATTGCTTCAGATGATTCCTTCCTGAGGTATTTCTGGATACCATCCTTCTCAAGAGCAGCCCTTATCTCAGACATCGAAGCCACTGCATTCTGAATCCTGGTATATTTTTCCATCCTTGCCTCCAGGTCGCTTATTTCAAGCTCTCTCTGTTTCAGATCCTCAATAATCTGGCCCTTCTTGCCCTTCAGGGAATCCGTCCTGCTGCGAATTTCTGATCTCCGTGAATCCATCCGCTGCCTCTTGGCCTGAATTTCCTGAAACAGCCTTTCCACCTCAGGAAGTTCTTTCAGATTCTTTTCCAGTGCAGCCGTCTCACGTTCAAGGCCTTCGATTCTCACGCCATTCTCCCTGATGGACGCATCAAGTTTTCCCAGAGATTCTATCGAAGGCTTAAGCTCGGATGCCTTTGCTTCCATTGCGTCAACATCCCTCAGTATGCCTTCAACTGATTCTTCCCCTATGCCAAGCTTCTCCAGGTTTGTTCTGAATCTTTTTTCCAGCGGGTCACGGTGCTCTTTCAGTGCAGATATCCTGTCGGCCTGGCCACCGGATTCAAGTGCATCAAGAGCAGCACAGGTCTTCGTGTATTCTGCGGCGTTCTGTTCCAGATCCTTCAGTGAAGACTTTAGACTTCTGAGTTCATCCTCCATCCTGCTTATGCTTTCGAACTCCTCTTTTCCGGTTTCAAGTTCCACAGACAGCGAATCAATTTCCTTTTCCGCAGCGATGATCTGGTCTTTCAAATCAAGATAATCGTGCATGCTCTTCGAATTAAGGAGAGAAATGCGGCCGGTCAGTTCAGAGATTTCCTTCAATAATTCTTCCCTCTCCTCAGAAAGTTCCCTTACGTTCTCCCTCGTGTTTTCGCTTTCCACGGAGTACTCGGCCATGACCTTATCCATGTGTTCTGGAGAGAGTTCAGTTCCGCAGACAGGGCAGGCACTCTCGCCGCTTAGCATTTCCATTTTCTTTCTTGTTTCCGTTTCGGCAGAGTTCATCAGGGAAATCTTGGATTCAATAGAGCCGATCTTCGCAGAAATTCCACTTTTCCTGGAATTCAGTGCGTCAAGTTCGGAGGAAATATTGTCCCTGGATATTTCTCCGGATGCAAAGCCTGAAGGAACTTCTGTTTGAATCAGGCTGTCATCAAGCCTTTTCTTTTTCTCCATGATTTTCCTGGTCTCAGACAAAGCCGAATTGTAGGAGAGCACGAACTGCTTTCTTCCTGAAACTGTTTCTTCAAGCCTGTCAACAAGTTGCTTCTGCTCATTGTATTTATCATAATCAGGCTTGAGAGAAGCGACAGCCTCCTTCATTTTCCTGATCTGCTGGAGCTTGACTGCGAGCTCTCTGAGCTGGTCCCCAATCAGGGCGGTTTCCCGCATGTCAGAATTTATGGACCTCAGCAGTTCCCTTTCCCCGTAGAACCTGTTTTCCAAAATGCTGTTAAATTCTTTCTCTGCATCTGAATACTGGTCCTTCTTTTTCATTACGAACTCGTTTTCCTGCCTGATCTTCTGAAGCTCTGCTTTCTTTGCCGAGAGCGAGGAAGAAGCACTCTTCATTTCTGCATAACGGTTCCTTGCAGCATCAAGGTCCCTGTCTATTGCCTCCAGTGCGTTTGAGACTTCAATAAATTCAGCGTTTCCAGCCTCCACTTCTTTGTCCATGGCCTCCAGTTCTTTCCTTCTTCCATCTGCGATCTCCCTTTTCGACCTTAGATCTTCCTGCCGGACAATGAATGATTCTGATTCAGCCCTTATTCTTCTCTCTATTGCCTTAAGCAGGTCAGCTTTCCTCTCAAGCTCATCTATGCCTATTATCTGGCTGAAAAGCCTCTTCCTGTCAGCCGGCTTTTCAGAAACAAGCTGGTCGATTTCACCCTGCTTAACAAAAATAGAACTGAAAAAAAGTTCCCGGGAAATACGGAAAAGAGATTCCACCGACGAAGTCACAGACTTGGCTCCGCTGGCAAATATTTCTCCATTCCTGCTCATTTCTGCATCAGTCTTGGAATCAGACCCCCTGGTTGCTGAAATCTTCCTGGTGATCTCGTAACTGTCTTCATTAACATGAAAGGAAAGGGTTACTGAACAAGAATTCTGGCCGTGGTGAATGAGGTCGTAGTTGTTGCCCCTGGAACTGTCGCCAAACAGTGCAAATCTTATTGCATCCATCACACTCGATTTCCCTGCCCCGTTCTGGCCAAGAAGGACATTTATGCCACCGGAGAACGCGATTTCCGTGTTCTGGTGTGAGATAAAGTTGTTGAGCGATACACTGTCAATTATCATGATTCTTCTCCAGAAAATCAAGCCCGTATCTCTTCAGCATCAGCCTGAACATCTCATCCTGATCCTCTGTGTCGAGAGACTTCATGACTTCAGAGGCGTGAATTGCCTTTTCACTGTCCCCGAAATACCTCTCAAGGTACTCCGTCAGGTTGCTTGACATTTTGTATTCAACATTCTCTATCCTAACTGAATACTCTTTCTGGAAAGTCACGGGGAAGCGGATGAGGAAATCATCAACCTTCTTCAATTCTGAAATTATTTCGGCAGTGTCAGATTCCCCGGTTATTTTTATGCTCAGGACTGGCTTCTTCTCATTTTCACGCTTCAGATTCCTGATCTCTTCTATTTTCTGCATGTAATTGTCCGGAGTTGCATCCCTGATGTTGTACTGGTAGCGCACTTCCTTGAGCCGTATCCTTTTAATTTCAACCTCTCCCCGGTCGAGGTCTATGATATTCACTCCCTTTCCGTTTTTCTGAAAACCCGTTATCTCGCTGACACTCGCGATTTCTGTAGACCCAGCGTATGCAAACGCCGTTGTGCTCAGGTCTCTGAACGAATCATGTACATGACCGAATGCGAGGTAACTGAAGGACGTCGGCAGGTCTTCTTTTGTGGCCTCACAGGCTGCGGGAGGGAAAAAATAAGGTGTTATTGCCTGGTGTGAAAGAAGGATAGATGACCTGTATGACTTTGCGTCATTCTCAGCCTGGCCGTAGGCTTCAGGCAGGTTCTTGACCCTGAGGCCCTTGATGTTTGAAATTCCACCGACAAGAATCTTTTCACTGCCTGCGTCAAACTCCCTGCCCTCATACCCGTTCATTCCAAGAAGTTCCAGTCCTAGGAAATCAAAAATCTTCGCTGCGGGAAAATCGACCCTCTTGGGCCTGTCGTGGTCTCCCATTATCAGGAACATAGGTATGTTCTTTTCATGGATCTTTCTGGCTCCATTCTTGAACTCTGCAAGGGCCCGGTTGCTTGGTGACCAGACATCGAACAGGTCTCCCGAATGCACTATCATGTCAACCCTCTCCATGACGGCAATGTCCAGGGCTTCCCTGAAGGCCTGGTAGACGTCTTCTTCCCTTGCATCCATGGAATACTCCTTGGCACCGAGGTGTGTGTCAGAAACGTGCATTATCCTGACCATTTTCAGTCACCGAACAGGTTAGATATGTGTTTTCTGTTCTCTTCAGTGCTGAATCTGCTGTCTCTCTCCTTTCTCGCTTTCAGGAGTTCGCCGACTATGTCAACATCTCCGCCGCCCTCCATCGTTTCCCTCCTCCTGACTCTGATTATGCTGGGTATCCTGGTGAATTCTCCAGTTATTATTGCTTCTCCGACGTTGAGGGACGGAAGATCCTGTATAATGTTCTCACTAATCCTTTCGCCACTCTCAAGGACAGCTTTCTGATCCAGAGGATTTGTTATCCGCATTATTATTTCAGAATTGCACTGGCTGAGCACATCCTGGTCTATCTTCCCCGGCCTCTGTGTGATGACGATCAGGAAGATTCCGAATTTACGGCCCTCCGACGCTATCTTCTTTATGAGTGATGATATGTGCCATCTGCTTGCAGGAGGAACAAAATTATGGGCTTCCTCTATAACAAGAAAGACAGGTGTAGAATATTCTCCCATGCTTTTCCTGTCATAGACATCCTGCACCACCTTGTACGAGAAGTAGTTCGCAAGAAACTGGTCCATTCCTGACAGGTCCAGTATTGTGAGCTGTCCCGGTGACAGGTATTCCCCTGTTGACGTTGACCTTTCGCCGAATATGTCCTTGATCTTGTTGAGCAGCCTTACCCTGCCGGATATCCTTGACCTCTCTTCTTCGTTCAGTTCCTCAACGGCCGATGTGAACGATGAAAGGCTCTTTCTTGAACCCGGTATCCTGACAAGGTCTTCGACTATTCTCCTCAGGTTTGTCCACTCCTCCTTGATATCCATTATGTCACTGAGGTCTTCAGCGCTCAGGTCCTGGAAATTTATTACGAATTCTTCAACAAACCCTTTGTTTTCTGCACCGTACCTGCCTGTGCTGAACGGAGTCCGGAATATCTTTATCGAATCAGAGAAGAAGCTGCCGCCCTCTGTCTTCCTCATCAGAACGTAATCTGCGTGCGGGTCCAGAACAATTATGGATGCCCCCTTCTTGAGCAGTTCCTCCATGATCACTGCAGCAGAGTTGCTCTTTCCTGCACCCGTCTGGGCGAGAATTGCAAGATGCCTCCTGAAACCGTTCAGATCAACTGTTACTTCCACATCATCACGGTCCACGAGATTTCCAAGATAAAGGCCTTTGTCCGTTCCGAACCCGAAGAGGTTCTGCAGAGTCTCCCTGGATGTCCGGTGAACGGATGAGCCGGGCCTGATCAGGTCCCGGGAAAGTTCCAGAACGCCGTTCCTGAAAACTCCCAGAGACCTTACGTGGCAAACAGATACTTCATCGAATATCCTGTTGTCAACATACTTGCGTGTGCTTTCGAATCCAAGATCCTCATTCAGCAGGTCGCTTCTAGACAGCACTCTCTCTATCCTTCCAATAACCTCGGATTCGCCTGACATTACAGAAACATATTCCCATTTCTTCACTGGCGTTTCTGCGTCCATTACAAACCTGAAGTAGTCAGAAGAATTTTCACCGACAACATAACCCATCTCAGATCCTGATTCTGGCACGCCGCTCACCCCTGGTCTCATAAAACTGTATGCCAATCTGCCTTTCAAATTCCTTCATGAATATTCTCTCCACCTCTTCTTTCCTGAATTTTACGCTGTTGTCCACGTCAGACAGCCAGAGATTGTAAACCTTGTACCCTGCATATCCGTAGAAAAGCATGTTTATGATCACTTCCGGGACGTCTTCATCAGCCTGTCCTGAGGTATGAACGTAGTCCACCTTCAGGGGCACGTCAGACTGGTCAGGAACAATGTGGAATGTTGAAACAGTGGCTTTTTCCCCTGTCAGCGGAATTGTGTAACTGGATTTGACCGGCCTGGTATATCCGGGGTTTCTTGCAAGAGATTTGACAAGAAGGTGGTCTGTGACTCTTCTGTCGGAATCAACATTACGGCCAATCAGAGATGACAGATGCCTTCTGAAGATGGTTGTTTCAGAACTCTTGGCTACAAACAGGATTGGGACCTTCTTTTCAACTGACGTTCTGATAAGATTCGAAATGACATTGAAATATTCTTCGTGGAAGTTCTCGAATCCCTCGGCCCTGAGGGTGAGCACACGATGATTGAACCTTCCGGTCACTGAGCCATCAAGGAGAATGGCATCGCTCTCAGCATTCTCCAGGAAATCGATGGCAGAGAGGTGTTCAAGGTTTTCCATCAGCATTACCATGAAAGTGTTCATGTCTTCTCTGTCAACAGACATTACCCTGGAGAAGAATGTTGATTTCAGTGTGTCGGCAGACTTAGTGAAAGCTCTTGATAATATCAGTTTCCTGCCGTTGTAGAGTTCCCTTATGAACTCACTGCTGTCAGTTGCCGCGATACGCAGACGAGTCGGGCTGCCCTGATCCATGGAAATGAAATTATCCTGAAATACTGCGTCGTATGCCTTTCTTACAGCAGAGTCTTCAGAAAGGAACAGAAGTTCCCTTATGGCATCCCTGTTTTCCCTGAGATAATCGGCATATGAACTGAAACTCTCATCATCCAGCGATATCACTCCTTATAATCCATCAACATAGTTAAGTCATAATGAACTTAATGGAATTGGCGTGAATGACAAAGCAAACATTACTACCGCGGCTATGCCTAAGAGTATGTCCCTGACAGGTATTTTTGAGTAGTCGTTCAGTGGCGGAGGGTGATTGAGCCCAAGGAATATTGCAAAGAAGACAAGCAGTATCCAACCCGTGTAGTAATATATGCTCATTACAATTATGAAAATTACAAACACAACGCCAAGTATTGTTGAACGCTTTCCCAGGAGGCCTCTGACCACATGGCCGCCATCCAGCTGGCTTATGGGCATCAGGTTCATTGCTGTGGCAAATATTCCTACCCATACTGCGAATACCATCGGAAATACCGGCTGTCCCTGTGGCAGTGATAAGCCAAGCAGGTTGTATATTATGGGGAAGTTGATTGTAAAAAGCTGCGTGGGTTCGTAGAAGGGGTGAAACAAACCCTGCATGTAGTTCGCAACGAACAGCAGAGGCAGTGAAGTCGCGAATCCTACAAGAGGTCCTGCAACACCTATTTCTGTCATTGCCTTTCTGTCCGGTATGGGGTCCCTTATGGATATGAAAGCGCCAAAGGTCCCTATGGTTAAAGGAACAGGTATGAAGAAAGGAAAAGAAGCCTTGACGTGATAGTGCTTGGCAACAAAATAGTGGCCAAGCTCGTGAAGCCCGAGAATCAGCATTAGCGGCGCAGAGAAAAAGACAAAACCATAGATTATGCTCCACAGCATGTGCTGGCCGTTTGGAGAAACAAACGGTTCCGCGTAAGTTGTGCCCACATAAATTGTTGTGGCTATTGTTGCGAAGAAAAGTGCTATGTTGAGATAACTGCTTCTGTATTTCTGCTCCGGCCTGTGTGTAACAATGATTACATTTTCTTCAGCTTCCTGCAGAAACGGTATGTATCCCTTTTCCACAAGTTCCACTCTGATGTCTTCAAAGGCCTTGTGGACGTCCGGATTGTCGCTTTTGAAATAGAAGAAGCTCAGTATGGTGGGCGATACATTGATGTTGTAAGTCACAACTTTTGACGTCACTACCTGAATGACGTACTTCAGGTCATCGCTTTGAAGCATACCTACAGTCTGTGAACTTCTCATTTCAATCGCCTGGACATGATTATCCCTTTTCCCCAGGCTAACTGAAGTTAATCACGTTTCATAACTCATGACCCGCTGGGAAATTTTTGATTCACCGCTGATCGGACAGTCATAGCCGGATGACCCACCTGATGCTGTATCCGAAGCCCATGGTTGAATCACTTTTAGGTCCTGTGTCGTCATATGCATTCATGTATCGTGCATACTATTTCAGGACACATACTTCATTGAGTACCAGCCTTTAAACCTTTACCATAGAAAAGCAGTAATTCCCGCCTATGTTACTTAAAGACTCGGACTGGAAAAGTATATATTATCAGGATTGATAAAATAATTGATAAAATAGGTAGTTCAGATAAGGTCAGAATAAAATCTTTAAGCATCTGTGGAATCTTTACGTTACATCGACTTCGATATGGTGTTTAGAATGATTAAAAATATCAGCAAGAGAGACGGTTCAATAGTTCCGTTTGACAAACAGAAAATTTCAAGGGCAATCTACAAGGCAATGCTTTCAGTGAAAAATGGTTCATTCAAGGATTCAGAAGACATTACAGAAGCAGTAATCAGCAGAATTCCCGAAGATTCAACACCGTCGGTTGAGCAAGTGCAGGACCTGGTCGAGAACGTCCTGATGACGTACACTACTGACGGAAAGGAGTTCAAAGACGTAGCAAGGGCATACATACTCTACAGGGAGAGAAGACGGTTAATAAGGGAAGAGAAGAGGAGAATAGGGATCACAGATGACCTGAAGCTCAACCTCAATGCAGTCAAAGTGCTAGAGTCCAGGTACCTGCTCAAGAACAAGCAGGGAGAGGTTATTGAAACTCCCAGAGAACTCTTTCACAGAGTGGCCTCATCGATATCCTTGGTAGAAGGCCTTTATGACTTTAACAAGAGAGGAAAAGCAAGGAAAAGCAAAGATCAGGGTGATCTGAGAACCAGAAAAATCGGGAAGAAGGAAAGAAATTACCTCAAATTCATGTTCGAGCGTTTTGTCAGGGAAAATAAGATAAAAGGCACATTCGATGAGCTGGTGGAATTCCTGGAGACAGAGCCAAATTCAGTACACAAGTATGAGAACAGGTTTGAAGATATAATGACAAATCTGGAGTTCATACCAAATTCACCAACGCTAATGAATGCCGGGACCGATATGGGCCAGCTTTCTGCCTGTTTCGTCCTTCCTGTTACCGACAGCATAGACGGAATATTTGATTCCCTGAAGAATACTGCAAAGATACACAAGTCAGGAGGAGGGACGGGTTTCTCGTTCAGCAAGCTGAGGCCGAAGGATGACAGAGTGAGGTCTACAATGGGAGTTGCCTCAGGGCCCGTCAGCTTCATGAGAATATTTGACACCACAACCGATGTCATAAAACAGGGTGGAAAGAGAAGAGGTGCAAATATGGCAGTACTCAGGTACGATCATCCTGATATTGTTGAATTTGTCACATCCAAGGACCCGGAAAATGTGACTCTTGCAAACTTCAATATATCCGTGGCAGTTGACAGGGAATTCTTTGAGAGGCTTGACGAAGACTCATACCTTGAACTGAAGAACCCGAGAAGCGGAGAAACAATAAACAGGATACGGGCGAGATACCTTTGGGATCTCATAATTGACTCTGCCTGGAGAACCGGGGATCCGGGCTTAATCTTCATCGACGAAATGAATGACAAGAACACTGTACAGAACATCGGCCAGATTGAGGCTACAAATCCCTGCGGAGAACAGCCACTGCTGCCGTATGAGTCGTGCAACCTGGGTTCAATTAACCTGGGCAAATTTGTGGAAAACGGAAAGGTGAACTGGAAAAAGCTCGAAGACGTAATAAGGGTGTCAGTAAGGTTCCTTGACAATGTTGTGGATGCGAACGTGTTCCCGATACCTGAAATAGAGGCAATGACAAGGAGCACCAGGAAAATAGGTCTTGGTTACATGGGATTCGCTGAAATGCTAATGAAGCTGATGATCCCGTACGCAAGCAATTCCGCCCTTTCAATGGCAGAGAAGGTCATGTCCTTCCTCCAGAACATTTCACACGATGAATCTACCAAACTCGCTGAGGAGAAGGGTGTATTTTCAGCCTGGAAAGGATCTTACTGGGAGAAGAACGGCATAAAGATGAGAAACAGCACCACTACAACAATTGCTCCCACAGGAACCATATCAATAATTGCAGGATGCTCGTCATCAATCGAACCTGTTTTCGCACTCGCATTCGTCAGAAGAGTGCTTGACGGGCAGGAACTTCTCGAAATAAACCCGACATTCGAGCAGACACTCAGAGACAGAGACCTCTATTCAGTCGAACTGATGAACAAAGTTGCTGTGGATGGCACACTTGACGACATGGACCTCCCGGATGACATCATGGAAGTGTTTGTGACATCCAGGGAGATTTCATACGAGTGGCACATACTTATGCAGGCTACCTTCCAGAACTACTGTGATTCGGGAGTTTCAAAGACAATAAACCTTCCAAACACGGCAACAAGAGACGATATTGAGAGGTCGTACAGGCTGGCCAGAGACCTTCACTGCAAGGGAATCACGATCTACAGGGACGGAAGCAAGACCGTCCAGGTACTGTATGCCGGCAAGACCGGCCCCACAGTAGTGCCCAGGGAGAAGGAGAAGCCTGACCTGAATTTTATCATAAACGACGAAAAGACTTTGAAAATAGACTCGACCTACGACCCGGCATGCCCCAGAGGAGTCTGCGACAAGTAGGCTACTCTAAAGTGTCAAGATAATCTGTTATTATCTTCTTTAGGGCTCTCCTGATAAGCTCAGATAGCGAAGCGGGAGAAATGCCGAGTTCCCTGGCCATCTGGGTCAGGTTGTTTTTTCTTACAGGATCGAAGAATCCCTGCCTGTAGCAGGTCCTTATGACCTCGCTTTCCCTTCTGGTGAGCATAGTTCTGGCAGATTCGTATATATCTGTAATTACTGGATCCATTCCAAGCTTTTTCAGGTCCCGTTCTATGGCGTGCAGTTTCGGCATGGAAGGCACAAGCACACGGTAAGAGACCGAGCTGTTGTTGGTTGACCTGCTTCCAAGAATTGAAACGTTCTCCATGGCGAAGAACTTGCAGGCCGAACAGCTTGGAGAAGTTGCCCAGAGGGAGTTGTCCTCTATCCTCTGGCATGTTATTCCTGCCTTGGCATATTTGACTATGAGTTCTTCCCTGTCTTTTGTTGTATTTATTTTGTGAACAGTGTTTTCCGATCCAATCTTTATTCTCTGCATGGCCGCAGCATCATCATACTCGAACGCCATGTCAGTCGCCTGACAGTCATTTCTGCGGACTGTTATAGTGGCTTCAACTTCTACCCTGTTCTTCATGACATGACATTAATCGACTCTCGATTTAAAAACATTATTACATTTAGGGTAACAAATTGCTGCATTCGTATAGTAAGAGTAACACTGTGTTTTTAATCGATATAGATTGGCAAGGAACTAACAGTTACTTTTTTATACTTTCTATCTTCTCTTCTGCCTTTTTCAATGCCACTCCGCCCTCCCTTATCAGGTAGCCAATCAAAGGACCAAAACTTATTGTTAGAGTTGTGGCCAGAAGTATCATGGAAAAGTAAGCCCACAGGGACGTAAATATTTCGACTGCAGCGCTTGTGGGTTGATATGGCGCACCGTTTGTCGTAGTCACCATTGCAATATAGTAGAAGGAATTAACAAATGTCCATCCTTCAGAAAGGTAGATCACAAGAGTGGCCAGCAGTATTGAAATGAGGAACAGCGTTCCGGAGAATACGGCTCTATTGGAGAAAGGTGAGAGCGGATGGTTTCTGTTGAAAATGGCTCTTAGAAGCAGTGGATTAGCCATGATAAGGCTCATGCAGTGAAATGTATATGAAATTAACTGGCTCAGTTCACATGCGCACCTTCCAATAAACCACCTGGCAGGATTCATGCACCAGACGTGTCAGGCCGATAAATTGTCCTCTTCGTATGAAAGGGTCTATTTTCGCATCATCTTGAGGGGAAGAATTCGGTGGAAGCACCTGGGGAGTGGAATGTAGTTGTTCTTTCAAAACATTTTGTACGCTCTTAACGGACACCATATTTTCTGGGAATATGATCCGATCAAGGAAGTCCGGACGAGAATTTCTGGCTTTTCTTCGTAATAGTCTTCAGTTTCTGCTAGGCTTTCCATTCTGAGAAGAGCTCGTGAGTGAAATACAAGGCCTTTACGTGAAGGAAAGTTATTGAAAGGGTTCTCTCTTTGCTTCAATTCACGGAGCGATTCCCCCGATCCAGAGCCATCCATAAAAGGAATGTTGAAAGCAGTAACGCTCAGTGCCATCAGAGATATGGCACTTAATCAAGAAGGGGAATGTTCCGACCGGGAGTTGAGATAGTTGGACAAATTCCGGCCTGGATGCAGTCTTGCAGAACAAATGGCAGTCTGAGCAGACAAAATAATAATACACCCTGATATTCAGAGTAATACAGGGCCCGTAGTCTAGTGGTTATGACGTCGCTCTCACACAGCGGAGGTCACCGGTTCAAATCCGGTCGGGCCCATTTGCCGAAGTGATCTTTTATCGTTGTTTCGGCAAATTGTAAAAACCAGTGCCCTAAGGTTCGAAGAGTATGTTTTTTGGGTCTCTGATCTCTGAATGATAGTCGTGTTGCCTGCCATCAATGTCTCTGACTCCGTAGATACGGGCAAGTTCGCCCACTTCCCATGTCTTTCCACTTTTCGTCATTCTGTTTCTATCCATTGCCAAGGCAAGGACTACTCTGCCAAGATATTCTGGGGACTCTATTGCATCTAACTTATCCTGCGGTACATCTTTGTACATT
>JBJKSW010000082.1:0-19387 GCA_046703525.1 Thermoplasmataceae archaeon | reverse complement strand
TTGGAAAATAATTCGGTAAAACTGGTTAGAATGATTGGGAAGAGTTTAATCTTCCTGTCCGTCACGTCCAAAGCCGCCTTCGCCGCCTCTTCCGTAACCTCTTGACCTGTTGCCGCCGTATCCTCCTCTGTTGTAGGATCCGCCGCCGCCGTTTCCGTATCTTCTGTACCTGTTTTCGTACTCTTTCTCGCTCATGTCGAGTTCTTCGTTAACTTCGGCAACTTCCTCTGTTCCAGGAGATATGGCTCCATATTTGCCCACGTTGAGCCTCATGTGGCCCCTTACGAGGGTTATGTATCCGTTCTCTATGTACAGGGTCTCTCCGTCTTTTGCGAGTCGAGCCTGTTCTCCCCAGAGAGACAGTATAACCTTTCCGGTTTCGTCTCCGAGAATTACTTCTGTGACCGACTTTTCCTCTCCGAACCTTGTCTGGATCTGTTTAGGTTCGCCTGCTGACACAACCTTTCCCAGAACGTTCACACGTCTTGAAGAAGGGCTTAAGTCTTTTATTTTGGTAAGGTCTTCCATTTCTGTTACTTCCTGTTGTCTATAAGACTTGACGCTACATCAGTGAAAGCTATTAAAGCATATCGTATTTTTTTTAAGATATTTTTATACTGTTGTGATCAGAACGTTATGATCTGGTATCCGTCGGAAGCATACTTTGTTATGACCGAGGCAACTGGTTCCAGGGGTAGCCCAAGGTTTTTCAGTGAATCGCTTATGTTGGAATCCTCGGCTATCTTTATGCAGGCAGTGGATGTGACGCCTGCTTCAACGAGTTTCCTGTAATAATCCATGAAGTCCGGGTCTCCCTCTGCAATTGCTTCTTCAGAGGGGCCGAAGAATATCAGCCTCATGTCCTCGACCATGTTTCTCCTCTTTGCATTGTAGGCGAACATCATTCCTGTTATTGCCTTCTGCTTCGCTTCCATTCCTGATGATATGATTACGAAGAGTTTTACCATGGGTTTCAGATAAATGGGCAATATAGATAGTTTTACCTCAACTGGCCGCTCTTTCCTTCTGTACGTCTCTCTTCGGGAGCAACGGAATCAGGAAGACTGAGACAAGGCCTATTGCGATCAGTATCCACATGGATGTACCGACGCTGAGGTTGAAAATCTTATATGAAATGTAGAAGACAACAATTCCCAGAGCCCCTCCAACGGTGCTGCCGACTCCCCAGACAAGGCTGCTGGAAGCAGTGAGGATGTCCCTGGGGACGAGTTGCTGCACATACCCTATCAGGACAGGGAACCCGCTGAAGACCGAAAAGGCGAATCCTGCCATGCTCGCAGTCATGACATAAACGGAATGTGTCAGCACAAAGAGCACCGTGAAAAGAACAGCAAGAGTGCTGGTTATTGTTATCACATATTTTCCGCCTAGCCTGCTGGTCAGAACTCCAAAGATGGGCTGCCCGAATATGGGTGCTATGAATGCGATTGAAATCATGTAGTTCGGAAGGGAAGAAAACGGGCTCAGGCTGAATATTACGCCGATGTAGTACGGCAGGAATGTTACGACTCCGCTCGAGAATATTGACCTGATGAAAACAACTGCTGCAAGAGTGTATATTACAGACCTGTACTTCTTGAGAGATTCCGGGCTGATTGCCTTTCTGGTCTGCTCCTTCACTGTCTTGCTGTCAGTCCTCTTGATCCACCTGAGGCCGTTCACTATGATCAGTGCGGCAAACAGCTCAAAAGCGGCTATGAAAAGGAAAGAGTCTCCGTGTCCGGCATACGGTATAAGCAGAGCCAGAAGGAAAGGTGTGAGCGCCCTCCCTACGCTTCCCATTGATCCGTTGATTCCCAGTGCCCTGCCGTATCTCTCGCCGGTGAAAGTCATTGACAATACAGTGCCGCCAAGGGGATGGTAGAATGACTGCCCAAGACCGAGCACAAGAGTTCCGATAAGGATGAAGTAGTCAACGGAGGAAGGGTAGAAGAAGCCCATGCTGAATATGGCAACTGAAAAGCCCTCAATGCTCAGGCCTGCTGCTATGAGGATTGCGTGTGCATTGGTCCTGTCAGCCAGCCTTCCGATGAACGGGCTGACAAATCCAGATACGAGGTCGATTGCTATTGCACCGATTGTGAGAATGATGAAGCTGGCAGCGAATTTCTCGTATTCTATCAGGAGAGGGAAGAGCAGGAAATTTCCGTCGTTTGTAAAATGTGCGAATGAAGTATAGGCAAGCGAAGAGATTTTCCTGTTGACCATTCTGGGTAATGCCTACGGGAAATTAAACTTTCTGTATATTTCCGGCATTTGGAGAGCACCTTGCCCAGAAGCACTCATTTCAGAACTCACGCAGGATCTATCGGATCAATTGCCCTCAAACAGCGGATTCTTCTCTTTTATGAATGTTCCTTTCCTCAGATCCAGAAGCGCTTCTTCTATCTGTTCCTGTGAATTCATGACCATGGGGCCGTACCAGGTTACAGGCTCGTTTAGCGGCCTTCCGGACAGGAGAATGAACCTTGATTTGGCATCATCGGTTCTGACAGTTATGTTACTTCCTTCACGCGTCATGATCTGAGCCCTTCTGCCGGAAAGGCTGGTCTCCTGTGCATCACCAACTCTTGATTCTCCAGTTATGTTATAAAGAATTGCTGTGTAACCGTCCTTGACGTCAAAAGAGAATTCAGATTCAGGATTCATCTTCACGTCCAGGTAAGTGGCGTCAATCACGCTCCTTCCCGAGAATGCACCCTCTGCGTCACCGAACTTTCCTGCTATAATCTTCACAGTTGCACCGTTTCCGTTGTCCACGGTTGGCGTGGAAGGGCCCTTTATGTCCCTGTAAACGGGAGTTGTCATCTTATCCTTTGCGGGAATGTTGATCCAGAGCTGGAACCCGGACATGCTCGTCGACATTCCTACAGTCCTGAGGAGTTCCTCCGGGTCCTTTTCATCGAGCATGTTCGGCATCTCCTGGTGGAATATTCCTGAACCCGCTGTCATCCACTGCAGGTCTGAGGGATAGATTGTGCCCTTGTTTCCCTCGCTGTCTTCGTGAGTGACTTTTCCTTCCAGCAGGTATGTTACGGTCTCGATTCCACGGTGCGGGTGCCACGGGAATCCTGATATGTATTCTTCTACCTTATTTGAGCCAAAATGGTCCAGCAGAAGAAATGGATCTGTAAGCGCTACGGTCGATCTGTGGCCGAATACACGGTTCAGCCTGACGCCTGCGCCGTCTCGTGTTTCCTGTGGTGTAAGGACCTGAACCGGTATCTTCTCTTTCTGCGGCATGATGTTACCCAATGTACATTACTAACTAATTAATAGCCGTTATAATGGCATAGCCGTCACCTGCTATCATCATAAGGAAGAACTGGTGTGTTTCAACAACAAATCTTTGGAAAACAATATTTTATTGCTATAGGATTAACCCACAAGCCCGAGTGGGGTAATTTGGATATCCTAAAGGCCTGCGGAGCCTTAGATCCGGGTTCAAATCCCGGCTCGGGCACATTCATTTTGGATTAGTGCCATGTCGTTGATCCAAATATTCTCTGATAGCGTTTAATAGTACTTTCCCGGTGCAAATTTCAACTCAAAATGCAACTTTTGCCTGCCAGCAGGTAACATTTTTCATCAAAAGTCATGAAATGAATCCTACTGTAAGAACTGAATTTTTTGCAGCATTCAACGGCATTCCTTGAGACCAGAATCCCAAAGAGGAATATTGACGTAGAAGACCATGAAGAACCCGATTCAGCTGAAAGTGCTTTGGGAGACACCAGTAGAACCAGATGAAATTCAGGAAAAGCCGGAGAACATCACAGCTGGAATAAATGAAAAGGAATAACTGGAGATTACTGGTGTGAATTCAGGAAGCCGGATGCGTCTTCAACAAGCCTGCGGAAGAGTTCTTCCCTTTCGGACTTCAGTTTTTCCACTCTTCCCTTAAGCCTGTGTACAGTTGAAATGACAGCAGAACAGTATACAGGAGGGTACCTTTCTGCCAGCAT
This sequence comes from Thermoplasmataceae archaeon, assembly GCA_046703525.1. Taxonomy (GTDB): domain Archaea; phylum Thermoplasmatota; class Thermoplasmata; order Thermoplasmatales; family Thermoplasmataceae; genus WAQW01. Next base: position 15,401 of record JBJKSW010000082.1, on the reverse strand, counting down.
TTCTCCTTTTTTCAGCTTCTCTCCCACAGCCAGATATGCATCTTTCCAGCCTGTCCCTCCGTTAAAGAGATCCATGGCAGTATCCGTAGCAAAGGTGGAGTTCAGAAGCTTCCTGGCGGATTCCTCCTTACTGAATGAAATTCTGCCTATGAAAGACGTGAACGTTTTCAGTATCTTCAGAGTCATAATGGCAGATTCCATTGTCCTGTCTTTCGAGAGCTGGAATTCCCTGTGGTAACCCGTGCTCCTGTTTGCAAGAATTGAAGCAGCCATTGAGAGTCCTGACACTGCTTCGGCACAATAGCCCTGCAGCATCTCCAGATAATCAGGGTTCCGCTTGTTTGGCATCAGGGAACTCCCGGTCGAAAAACCGGGCGGAATATCAAGAATAGCGGATTCGTCTGAGCTGTAGTTCATGAAATCCTGGCTGATCCTTGATATCAGAGTCATTATCCTCGCAATAAGGAATGAGATATCAAGGTCGTCCAGCCCCCTTCTTGAGGCTTCCAGGACCGGGTTGCTGAATGTTCCGTCGTACCCGAGCCTTAATGCGACGGCATTGAAATCAACCTTCACGGGTGATCCGTATCCTGATCCGTAACCAAAAGGACACGTTTTCTTTTGTTTGTTGAACAGCACCAGTGCTTCTTCAGATGCATCGGCAAAAGAAGCAGAAATGTAGTCGAGGTATGTTGAGAACGAAACGGGCATGGCCTGCCTGTTGTGGGTGTATCCCGCCATGTATCCGTCTGCGGGAACACTGATTTTTTTTGCCTCCTCTGCGATTCCGGCAAGTGCCTTGGATATATCGAGAAGGACATCGAGATAAAAGGACCGGATGTCTGTGTGGCTCTGCTCATTCCTGGATATGAAAAGCCTGAGGTTCTTTCCGGATTCTGTTTTCTCATTAACCTTTGATTCCACAGCCGAATGCACGTCCTCGTAACTGCCTTCGCCCATGAAATCCTCATTGAGCAGTGCAAGTAGAGATCTCAGGATTTCACTGCTGTCGTCCTTCTTTATCACATTTGATAGGGCAAGTTCAAGATGGTATGCAATCAGGCCCAGAATTTCATAACGGACAAGGCGGCTGTCAACTCTGTTGTCTTCTGCGGTCATAATTTCTGAAAGATCCACATCACCTTCTTCTGCCGCCCCTCCGCTCCAGATCTTCGTCACGCTTTCAGGTCCTTATGTCCGCTTTCACTTGATTTACGGATCGTGCTTTCTTTGTCATCGCTGTTTCATTGCCGAATATGTAGATAAATCCGGGTGACTTATTCTGGTCGAATACCTGGTTCCTGCCGTACCCTGACATCTTCAGGTCATATATTGCAGAATCACTTTCTATTCCTGAAGGCACTATGTTTCCCCTGTACAGTTTAAGCTTCACTGTTCCGTTGACCGCAGAGTTGAAACTCCTCTCCATCAGGTTTATGTGGTCCATGACCGGGTCAAACCAAAGGCCGTTGTACGTGTATTCGGAGAAGTGGGAATCCAGCAGTGTCTTGAGGGCAAGTTCTTTCCTGTTCAGAACGGCAGATTCCAGGTATTTATGTGCCTTTATTATTGAAATGGCCGCAGGGCACTCATAGAACTCATGGCTCTTGATTCCCACGAGCCTGTCTTCAATCGCATCGATTGAACCTATCCCGTTTGAGCCTGCAATCCTGTTCATTGCCGATATGAGATCACTGAGGTCCAGGGGTTCTCCGTTCAGGGAAACGGGGAGGCCGTTCTCAAATGATATTGATATGGTCTCTGCCTTATCAGGCGAGAGTTCTGGCGGAGTGACCCACCTGAATGCATCAAACGGAACTTCCAGTCCTATATCTTCGATGGTGGAACCTTCAACCGAACGTCCCCAGAGGTTCTCGTCCACTGAATATTTCCCTCCGTATGGAACGTCAATGCCGTTTTTCCTTGCATAGAGTATTTCGTCGTCCCTGTTCATGTTCATCTCCCTGACAGGAGCCAGGATTTTCAACGAGTCATCCAGTGCCCTTATTGAAACCTCAAACCTCACCTGGTCATTGCCCTTCCCAGTGCTTCCATGCACAATTGTATCACATTCCAGGTACTGTGCTGCCTCCACGGCCTCTTTTGCCATGAGCGGCCTGGCCAGGCTCGTTGAAAGCGGGTACACACCCTGATAGAGTGCATCGCCCAATATTCCCTTGCTGATGTAGTGTTCTGCAAATTTAGCCGTAACATCCTTAGTCACTGTCTCAAATGCACCCAGCTTCTTCGCCTTCAGGGATATGTTTTCCAGGTCATTCTTCTCCTGCCCTACATCAAGGGTGAGCGTTGCAACTTCGTAATTGAGCTTTTCCTGAAGCCACTTGATCATTACTGAAGTATCGAGCCCCCCGGAATATAGCAGCAGAGCTTTCTGTTTCATAAGAACGGCGGATTGATACGTGAATATAAAGCTGGTTGTATAAACTGTCATTACTGATATTAATGATGATAAATTTTGCATCGAAATGTTAATTTAGCTATAAAAGATGTAAAGGTAGTGAAATCAGGCATTGACAGAAACAGAGACGTCGAGAATGCAGTGAAAACGTACCTCCTGGAAAATCCTGACATCGGGGCAGCACTGTCTGAAGGCGTCATTAACGTCACCAGGCTCTCAACAATTATTGCCAGGAGATCGGGCAGCCTGAATGCTGTATCTGTCAGGGCGGCACTCAACAGGATACGCACATCATATCCTCCCGGCAGTGTGAGGGAGAAACCTGACATGCTTTTGAAAAAGAGCAAGATATCACTTCAGGACAAGGTCAGCGTAATAAAGTCAGAGACCCAGCTCCGGATAAAGTACATTTCTGCAACATACCTCGGCAATTCCATTGTTTACATAATTGACGACATGGCGCAGAAAACACCTATCCCGCCTGATGGCGTTATTGTTGACAGGAACGTGAGCATGATCCACATCCAGTCACCGTCTGAAATAGAGTCGACTCCAGGGTTCGTCATGAGAATCACAGGAAAGCTCTTCGGAAGGGGGATAAACATACTTCAACTCATATCCTGTTCCAATGAGACAATACTGATACTGAAAAAGGAAGAGTGCATCAGGGCTTACGAAATACTGAGCTCCTGAACATGCAGTGTGCCGTATTGATCTTCTTCTTGCATTTCTGAGCTATCTTTAATATATTTTCACAACTTTCAAAAACATGGTCAGTCTGAATTTTTCCACAGACGGCTTTGAAGTGGACCTGGAAGGGATTGAAAAGGCTGAGGCATTCAAGAGAAAGCTGTTCATCCCGTACAGCCACCTGGTGAGAGTGGACGACAATGCCGAAGAACTCAAACTGGGGCTGAAACTTGGAGGAACTTCCCTTACAAATAGTTTAAAGCACGAAAGCCACTGAGCTTGCGACGTAGATGAAGTGCGAAAGTTTATACCATTATACTGTACATTCTTTTTGTTATATGGAGATAACACAGCCTAATAAATTCTATAAATCATACGACCATATGATATTCAGTTGTCAGTATCATGTCATCTTCTGTCCGAAATATAGAAGAAAAGTATTGATTGATGGTGTGGACATCAGGTTAAAGGAACTGCTTAACAAGAAGGAATCTGAGTATGGATATAAGATAATGGAAATCATGCCAGACCACGTGCATCTTCTCATTGATGCTAAACCAGAGAAGAACATAACTAAAATTGTAAACCTCATTAAAGGCTACTCCTCTCATGTCTTTCGTGAAGAGTTCCCATGGCTAAAGAAGATGCTCCCAACACTCTGGACAGGATCAAAATTCATTTCATCTGTCGGTGCAGTAACACTTGAAGTCGTTAAAAAATACATAGAGGAGCAAAAGAACGTATGATCCTCACCTACAAGGTCAAGCATAACAGGGATTTCTCCATTGAGCTTGCAAAGGCGAGACAGGTTGCGCAGTTTGCCATCGTTCATCACACACTGTCGTCAAAGGATGTGAAGCACATCGGCCTGAAATCAGTAATTGCAAACCAGATACTCAGGAAATATTCAAGGGACAGAAAGGCAAGAAAGGTCACTAAGGTGAAGCTATCAATACCTGCACAGGGGATAAGGTTCTCCCATGAAGAAAGGGAGATAACTGTGCCGTGCCTGAATCTTGCCCTGAATTACTTTTTCAGAAATGACTTTGAGAAAATAAATCGGATAGAGATGGGCGCTGAATACGCATTCATTTCGGTGACGGTGCCTGATGAAGCCGCAATGAAACCGAAAGGATACCTCGGCGTTGACCGGAACACGACAGGACACATTGCCGTCATTGCGAATCCCATGAACGGTAAGGTCATGAAGCTTGGAAAGAAAGCCGATCACGTTCACAGGAAATATAAGGACATGAGGAAAGATCTCCAGAAGAAGGGTAAGTACAGGATGGTGAAGAAAACAAAGAATCGTGAGAGGAGAATCGAGAGGGACATAAATCACAAAGTATCGAAGAAGATAGTGCAGGAAGCGAAACAGAATGGGATGGGAATCAAGCTCGAATATCTGCGTGGAGTAAGAACAGCAAGATCGAGCAGGAATTTCAGGTACTCCCTGAATAGCTGGTCGTTCTATCAGCTTGAAAACATGATAGAGTACAAGGCCAGGCTACTCGGAATACCAGTTGTCTATGTTGATCCGTATCACACTTCAAAGGAGTGCTCAAGATGCAGACTCACAGGCAACCGTTCAGGAAAGGAATTTAAGTGTCCCAGTTGTGGACACGTTGATCATGCCGATGCCAATGCATCGTTCAACATAGCATTGCGTCATCCCTTGGGAGAAGGCATAGATCGATTGCATGCAGACAGGGATGCATGCTATGGGAGCACTGATACCCGCAAAGAGGCAACGCAATGAACGATTGCGACCTTAGAACCTCCAATCCTTTAGGATGGGGAGTATGTCAGAATGGGGCCAAAGCCGGCAATAAATAGCAACCCAACAGGTGATTCCATTTTCTTCAGAAGCTGAATGGAATTGACACTATTTAGCTGTGCGGCCCTCAAACGATGTAGTGTCGGCAGAGGATCGCTTCTGTGCACCCGGTAAGTCGGTGTTGGCGGCACAATGCATTAATAGTCAGAGGGCGTAAAGTTGACTGTGATGTTCATGGTTCAGAGATCTATGCCCTGCAAGAGGAAAGCTGTTGATGAGGTTACTGAGAAAGACAAGCAGAAGGCTGACAGAGAACTGGAAAAGGGAGAGAAGCAATAATGGGCGCTTCAAAGGAAACGCAGCTGGAAACGTACAGAGAACTGCTGAGAATCCCGTCCATATCGGCCAGGAAGACAGGCATTGATGAGGCTGCATCATTCTTAAGGGACATTCTTGAGAGCAAGGGAATGAGTCCACGCATCATGAAAACTTCAGGAAACCCTGTAATTTACGGCGAATATAACAATGGATCTGACAGGACGCTGCTCGTATACAACCACTATGACGTGCAGCCGGTTGATCCAGAATCAGAATGGAATGAAGACCCTTTCTCAGCATCGGAAAAGAATGGAAGGATCTATGCCAGGGGTTCATCCGACAACAAGGGGACGCTCATGGCAAGAATATATGGAATAGAGAGGGCCATTGAGAGTGGAGGCCTGAATGTCAACCTCAAGTTCCTTTACGAAGGAGAGGAAGAAATAGGTAGCCCGAACCTCCATGAGTATGTGAAAGCAAACAGGGAACTCCTCAAATCCGATGCAGTCATAATGGAAGGAAGCCAGGTTGGCCATGGCGGAAGGCCCATTGTCACACTTGGAGTCAAAGGCCTTCTATACATAGAGCTCAACGAAGTTACAGGGGGAACAGATCTCCATTCTTCTATTGCTGCAATAGCTCCCAGCCCCGTGTGGAACCTCATTTCAGCGCTCAATTCGATATACGACGGCAGGAGGGTAAATATTCCAGGTTTCTATGATGATGTCAGGGATACTACAGACACCGAGAGAAGCATCCTGAATGAGTATCCGTTTGATGAGAAGGAGATGCTCGATTCATACTCATTGAAGAATTTCAGGTACACAGGGTCAGAGAAGCTTGTGAATGAACTGTTCACCAGCCCCACCTGCAATATTGACGGAATACTCTCAGGATATACCAGCGAGGGAAGCAAAACAGTCACGCCAAGAAGGGCGATGGCAAAAATGGACTTTCGTCTAGTTCCTGATCAGGATCCGTTCAGGATTTACGAGAGCCTGAAGAAATACCTGAAGGAAAACGGCCATAACGTTGAAGTCAAGGATTACGGCCTTGAATATCCTGTCCGAACGGATCCGGACACTGAACTGGCTAAGGCAATGATCAGTTCTGCCGAATCAACATACGGCAAGAAACCCGTGATCATGATAAATTCCCCGGGGACACAGCCGATGGCAATATTCACCAGGGAACTGGGAATAGGCGAGGCTGTCAGTGCAATAGGAGTTGGAGACCACAATTCACACGCACACGCCCCCAATGAGAGCGTCAGCATTGACTATTACTACAGGGCGATTGAACACACGCACGCCTTCCTGAAGGCTTTCAGGTAGTAGTTCAAGGCAGGTGCATATAAAGCGTGCACTGCACCGGTCGGCACATTTCCTGTGGTTTGCCGGATGCGTGTAACAGCCGGTTTTTTACGTTTAGGTATAACGTATTTATCTCGTACTCAGGTAATTTTATTATGGCAATATATGTGCTTCTGGTAAAGCTGACAGAAAAGGGAAAGGCAAACGTGAACAGCGCAATGAGGAAGAGAGAGGACATCATGGATTATGTGAAGAAAATGGGTGGATCTCACAAGCATGTTTACACCACTTTCGGAAGGTATGATGTCATTGAAATAATTGAAATGCCAAACGATGAAGCGGCGCTGAGGCTCTCCATCAAGGCCGCAGAGACCGGGGATGTCAAGGTGGAGACGCTAAGGGCATTCACAAAGGAAGAAATGGAGAAAATAGCCCAATCCATATAGTATCTTCCCGGAGGGAAGGTAGCCGGGTGGCTATCTTCTCTTCATAATTTTTCTGTATATGAGAATTGCAACCGTGGCAAATCCGGCAATGACCAGCCACTCAAAAGAATTGAGGCCAAGAAATATGAATGCATTGTTGTGCAGAGGCGTCAGCACTGCATTCAGCACAACAACCTGCCCCGGATGTAAGCTATAGTTCCTGTAGATTGTACGATAGCCCTGGTCGTGTATTGTGACAAGGTAAGATCCCTCCTTAACTGATACGTTGAAATTTCCGTTATTTGTCAGGACGAGCATTCCGTTTACATAGAGAAATGACCCTGAGGGATCAACAGTACCTGTTATGTATGCACTCATTGTGAAATTTATTATCTGTACGGCCTGTTTTCCCCTGACTTTCAATGTGCCGCTGTATTCGGGAGGATAATACGGGCCTGAATTTGAGACGTTGAAAGTGTAAGACCCGTTAGAAGCATTGAATTCTGCAGTCTGGCCGCCAGTCGTCTTTTCCATGCCTTCAAAGCTTACGGACCATGAAGTTCCTGAAGGAAGACCCGTTTCCTTGAAAATCACGCCATAAAGGACTCTGCTGAAATTTATCACCAGGTTCATCGCACGTCCGTCCACGGTGAAATTTCTTCTGTATGCGGGAGAATATATCCTTCCCTGGCTGTAAGTCCTGAAAGAATAGGTGCCGTTCTGGAGTTCGAAGCTCTGATTCTGGTCTGCAGAAAAACTTCCATTCATTCCAGTTATGTTCACGAACCACTTCGTACCCGCGGGAAGTCCGGATTCTCCTATTGTAATGTTGAAAAGTACCTTAGTGAATTCCACAGTTTCATTGCTGCCCGACCCGGAGATCACGAATGTCCCTGTTGAGTTAACCGGCCTGAACTTCTTGTCGGAAGTTGAAACAGAGAAAGTGTAAGAGCCGTTCATAGGCTGAAAAGCCATGGAATGGGAATCAGTGGAGATAGATTCAGCAGGCGAAAGGTTGACATACCACAGTGATCCGTTTGGCAATCCGGATTCATTGAACTTCATGGAGTACCCTGAAAGGTAGCTGAGGACTCCCTGCATGCTGCTTCCTGAGGAAACAGAAAGGTTCCAATGGCTGGGAGAGCGCTGCCAGCTAAGGTTTACAGAAATGTCACTGCTCTGGTCTGCACCTATTCCGAACGATGAGGTCTGAGCCTGAATGTACTTTCCGGAACCGGTTGGAGAGAGATATGAGAAAAGAGAGGCGTGAGTGGGTTGCCTGAATACTGCAATTGAACCGCCTGAATCTCCCGTGGCAGAGAACTGTGGCGACAGTGTTCCAGGAACTGTGCTGTTATCCAGAATGCCGTTTGTGTATTCGTTTCCGTTATAGAAATATGAGTAGTTTGAGGCCCCGATGATGTATGCTGCCCCAGGCACCGGCATGTTGATGCTGTTTCCGTTTGCTGTAACAATCACTGCCTGGTCCAGCAGAGAGCTGGTATTCATGAGGCGGGACTGCATCTTGAAGCTGTATGGAACTGTTATTCTTGAAGCCGGGCTGCAGCTGTAATTCCACTCCAAGTTGTTTCCGCCTCCTGATTGCAGATATTCAACAAGGCCGGAATAGTTCAGGTACCAACCTGTGCTGTCGGAACCCTTCAGAATAATTTTGTTCTGGATCCAGTAGATTGGCGCACCCAGTGCATCTGCAACATAGAAATTCTGCTGCAGCGTTGCGTTGACTCTGCTGTCAACTCCGGTTGCAAAGTAGGAGGAAACGGTCAGTGAGGTGGCATTGAATATGTTCCTGATTCCACTGACAGAGAACGAATTCCCTGTTGAATTGTAACCCAACGCATACTGTGTCAGGTTGTATGCGTTCAGAGAGCCCCAGCCGGTCGGGAAGTCCCATCCGGTGAGTGCACTGTAGAGGTAGTTCCTTCCGTGAGTGACGTCACTGAAAGGCAGCAGCGGCAGTATCGATGCATTTTTGTCATTGGAGCTGTGATTTTCAGCTGTCAGGTTGAAGGTGTGGGACTGCTGCAGAGTTCCCAGCCTGTACAGCAAAGGGTTCAGGTAGCCCAGCGGTTCAACTCCATGAAGGCCCAGCACAGCATCCATTTCAGCAATCATTCCCGCGACCAGGGGAGTGGAGACGCTTGTGCCGCTCAGCGTGAAAATACCCGGATCGGCGTAGTATGAATTTCCACCGATCGTTATGAAGACTATTGTGTTGTTTGCAAGAGCCGAGATATCTGCAGTGGCCCTCCCGCTTCCCACAGCCGAGATCACTGGCTGGGCGCTGCTTTCCGACTGCCAGAGTGGCTCACTGTAAATGCTGCTTATGCCTCCTGTTGACCCAAAGGGTCCGTTGCTTCCGTAATTCTTCGAAACATTCCAGACAGCCTGGCTCTTGAGTTCCAGGTTCCTCATCAGCGTGACAGTTGTGCCTCCAACAGCAGTAACACCGAAACTGTTGTATCCCATTGATGACGGAAATGAAACAGCATCTCCTGAATCATACTTGATGCTGACAGGATTGTTGCCGGAATCGCCGGACGATGCAAGTACCGTTATTCCCCTTGCCTGCGCCTCCATCAGGTATGTGTACCATACAGAGTTGTTTGTGTCAGTCCCTCCCCATGAATTGGAAATTACTGTCACTCTGTTCAGGGCACTGTAGCTGGAATTCGGATTCAGTATGAAAGCGAGTGCTGAATCAATGTACGCTGCAAGGAAGCTTATTCCGTAAACGTTGTATATGGATGCACCGGGTGCCGTGCTTCCGGCCATTTCAAGATCCAGGGTGTTCTCAAGAACAGCTCCGGTTGAGTCGTTCTGCGCGGAACCGCCAGGTGCGGGAATCCCGCCCAGTGGAACACCATGCACTTGCGGCCTTGGCTCATTAGCCGGAAGTGTATAGTTGAAATATTTCCGGACGTCCGCGGGATCATAGGGGGCAGTGAACTCCCTGTTTGTATAGTTGAACCCGGTCCACAGTATGGTTGCTATGACCTCGCCACTTGCGTAGGTGAAGTTGAAAAGCGGTCTCTCGTTGTAGGCGACCTGCATGTCTGAGCCCCAGATGTAACTGCTGTTATTTCCAGTTACTGGAGCCGGATACCCTTCTGTGGATTTGACAGATGGAGACTGGCTCCTTATTATCTTCTCTGGCGTGAAAAGCGGAGATATTGAACTCAGGTTGGAGAGACCAGTAACGGCAGCAACTGAACCGGAAAGCCAGGCAGGCAGTTCAGGAGCAGATGACGGTGCATAGAATGATCTGCTGCCATTTATGTAAGTATCGATAACAGTGTGGAAGATAGAGTCCATTTTTGCTGCCTCGCCGGAAAGCAGAATGGAAACCCTGTCTGAATAGGTATGCGTCCTTACACCGAATGAAGACAGGTAGGCAACTGCCCTGTAATAGAAAGAAACATTCTGTGAATACAGAGATGCAAATCTGCTCCTGCTGATGTATTTGTGGTACATTCCACTTCCCGGATTTGATATTCCGGCGAGGTACTTCCTCAGGCCTGCCTGGTCCCTGAGGTGGAATGTCAGCATGACAGTTGAATTTCCATTATATATGCCGATAGGTGGAAGCGACTTCTCAGTTCTGGAATACTGCAAAGGAAGGAACCCTGAGCCTGAGGAAGGAAGTTCTGAAGAAACAGAAATACCTGTTTTCATCCCCGACGGCGGAAAGAAGCTGTGTACGGGCACAATCATAAACATTGAAGCGATGAATATTATCACTGCAAATACTGCAAAAATCTCCCTTGCAGACATGCCCCGTGTTATCATGAATGGCAGTAAATATAACAAAATAGTCACTTTAAGTTTGCCGTTGCAGAATGGACGTTGCGACAGAACTGCAACTATGAAATTGTTACAGGCGTTGATCAAACGTTCGATTTCCTGTTTTTCTAAGGGAAAAGGTATATAAGAAAATCCCGATCTTATGCCCTATGTTAGATAGTGACGCGGAATCTGCAAGAACTCTTGTGCTTGTTGCAATAATTCTTCAGGTTGTTTTTGTACTGATAGGCGTTATTACCATTGCCTTTGTGATCACACTCGTTTCACGGCTTGGACCAATTACCCCAACACCCGGAGTCTCTCCAGGCTTCAATCCGGCGAACGTTATTGCCCTGGTATTCGGGATCCTCTTCCTTGTTGGAATAATCTGGATCCTTCTGGATTACTTCCTTGTCTACAAGCCGCTTGGTGAGGAAAGGGTCAGGGATACTGAATCTGCATCTCTCGTGCTCTCAATACTGCAGATATTGTTTGGTGGCGTGATTCCCGGAATTCTCATGCTCATTGCATACGTCAAGATCAAGGACTCAGTCAGAAGAAGAGAACGAACAAATTAAAAAAAGGGGGTTTGAGTATCATTTCCTCTTCTTGAGTAAATAAGATGCGCCTCCTGCAATTGCGACAACCGCAACAATTCCACCTATGATCTCAAGTTCCTCCATCCCTGAAATGTTTATTCCGGATGTGGATGAGCCCGGATTCTTCTTTGCCAGAGTCAGGATGATGTGCTCAACGCCGCCTGAACTGAGGTTGAAGTTGAACGAATGCGAAAAGTAACCGTTCTCAGAAGCAGTGACATTGTAAGAACCGGCTGTTACACTCACATTGAATCCTCCTGTAGAGTTCACAGATACATCTCTGCCGTTCACAGTTACGGTTGCATTCACCGGTTTGACATTTCCAACGATGTAGGCATAGTGTTCAAATATCACATCAACAGTTGTGTTGGAGCCTGATACAGCCACAGTTCCAGAATAGTGCACGGCATAGTAAGCGGAAGTGTTGCTTATTGCATAGCTGTAGCTTCCGTTGGTTACACTGAATGTGTCTGTCGTTCCCGTAGACATTTCCGTTGTACCGGACAGTGTTACTCCCCATGACGTTCCTGCGGGCAGGCCTGTTTCAGTGAATACGGCAGTATACTTCCTGCTGAATGCAACAGTCTTGCTGACATTGCTGCCTGATACTGCAACAGTGCCCTTAGAGGGGGAAGCCATGTAACGGCTGGATGAAGTGCTGACTGTGTATGAGTAGCTTCCGTTCACCTCCACGAAAGCAATTGTTCCTGTAACAGAATTGATTGTGTTGCTGCCCAGGTTTACAGACCAGAGCGGACCGTTTTCAAAATTGTACGAGAACAGCATTGAACCCGTGGATGATGTTATTGTCACAGACTTCCATAAGGATACGCCAAGCTGGGAAGGATAGCTCGGGAATACTGTGCTCTGACCAAGGAAGAGGTAGAATTGCCCTGTTCCCACGTTAAGCCCGGTCACGCTAGCAACAGTGGTGCTCCCATCCAGTACCCTGATTGATCCCACTCCCGTTGAACTGACGGAAAGGGAATACGTGTAGGCAGTTCCATAAGAGGGTGAGGTGTAGAAGCTGCTCTCATTGTACGGCCCGGATGCATAGCCCGTTACCGAGTAGTAAATACCGTATCCGAATGAGTCCGTGAGGCAGGCGTCTGTCCTTACTGCAAGGTATTCAGTCTTCTGCGCATTCTCCAGAAGAATGGACACGGGAGAGCCAGTTCCTGATAGAACCGCTGCCGTTACGTTCACGGTGAATCCTGCGCTGTATGATCCCGTTGTTCCTATTCCTGTAACCTCATTTGAGCTGTTGACTCCTGACATCACCATTCCGTTTGTGTTGAAAGCTGTATTTGCAGTGATGAAAGTTGAGGAATATGGGTCAAAGCCCGCCATGTGTGATGAAACAAAGGTCTGGCTGGTGCTCCAGTCGCTTGTGCCAGGAAGGGCAGTCTCGTTGAATGTAACATAGAACTGCTCTGCGAATTTTATGCTGACAGTGGCTGAACTACCCTTGAGCGTTACAGTACCGCTGGAAGGAGTCGCAAGATACGGCCTTTTAAGATCGGAGGCGACAGTATATACATACGTTCCATTCGTGGCCTGAACAGTGAGTGTTGTTCCGAAGGATATCATTGTAATGTATGTGTTTGTTGTTCCAATGGACACGGTCCAGACCGGAGCATATGGCAATCCTGTTTCCTTAAACGTTATATTGTACAGCCCAGGAAGCGGAACATTGACAGTGACATTGCTTCCAGCAACCGTGAAAAAGAACGGGCCAAGTGACGTAACTCCGGCAGAAACATAGTACTCATATGAACCGTTTGGCTCATATGTCTGTATTGTGCTGCCTGTGACAGAAAAGTAAGATCCGCTGAATGAAGACAGGTTGGTTATGCCTACTGACCATGTCTCTGTGGAAGTGATGTTCTTGGCTATGAAGGTGACGAAATACAGGCGCGGGAAAGTCAGCTTTATTGTCAGTGGAGAGCCGTTTACGGTGAAGTTGCCGAAAGTGGACAAGCCTGAAACTGTGGCACTGTAGTGGTATGAGCCGTTTGATGCCAGGAGTGTGACTTTTGGAATGTTTGTATTATTGAAATAATTATAAAAGTAAGTGGTCGAATAAATACTCAAAGTCCAGGTTATTGTTGGCTGGAGGTTGGTCAGAAAAGTTACATTGTAGAGTCTGGGCACCTTTACAGCTTCATTCAGCGGTGCACCATTCACCGTGAAGTATGAAACGTTGAAGTATTCAATAGGGCCGTACGAGCCGCTGTCAATACCGACATCAGCGAAGTAAGTGCCGTTTGTCATGTTTGCAGTCAGCGTGTTTTGGTTCAGTGTATGGTCAAATACCAGCATTCCGGAAGATGCGTTATAAAGGTAAAAAATCCAGGAAAAACCAAGCGGTATACCTGTTTCCAGGAAAGTAACGGCATAAATGGAATTCAGCTTTATGTTGATGGTTGTGGTGGCCCCCGAAACAGTGAAGGTTCCTGAAGAGACTACAATTCCTGAAATTGATGCCGTATATGTGAATGTCCCATTAGGTAGCATGGCTTCCATACTGGTTCCAGCGGACAGATTAAAATAAACGTATATGGAATTTGAATTGAACAGGCTGAGCGACCACGACATTCCTGCAGGGAGGTTGCTTGCCACAAAGGTGACCCTGTAAAAGTCCGGAAGTGTGACATTTATTGTTTCAGGCCCGGACACAGTGAATGCGGCTGAGTTGCTGTATCCGGAATAGGATATGATGTAGTTGTATGAACCGTTTGCAAGGAATGCTATCATTGTATCTGTTGTGCTTGAATTGGAATATGTGCTGTAAGAAGAACCGTTCTCAAAAATCTGTACACTCCAGTCGTAACCGGGGGTGAAGTTGTTTGCATTGAATGTGACACGTTGAAGGATTGGGAAAACAATGTTGAGCACTTTCCCGGATCCAGTCACATTGAATACTCCGGTTACCGGGATCGACGAAGTGAATAGCAATGAAAAAAGGCCTGCATACAAATATGAAGCCAGAGGGAGATAACCGGTCATTGAATCTCCCTTGCTGGAATTTGCATAGATGGTCTGAGTGAGCGAACCCGAGTAATTGGAGAGTATCTCGACGGCCCACTGGTGCCCTGCAGGCACATTCTGGGCCTTCACTGTAAATGAGTACAGGGCTGGAAAAGTGTATGAAACATCGGAAGCTGAGCCAGCTATCTTGTAACCTTTGGTAAAGGCAGGCATGAGTGTACCCAGGGGCCCGATATCCATCGCGTATGTTCCATTGGGCAGATATGCCGTCATTGACAGGTTTGAAGTCTTGTTGAAGGAAAAGAAACCGCTGGAGTTGGCAACAAACGCATACATGTTCCATTCCCCGGTTGCTGGAAGTGAAGTAACACTGACCGTGAATTTGTAGAACACAGGAAAATGGATGTTGACAGAAACAGATGAACCGGCCACATAAAGGCTGGTATTTGAAATGAAAGAAGAACCAGGTCCGGCATAAAGTTCATATGTTCCATTTGCCAGAAATGCCACCATGGAGGACCCTGTGGTAGAATTCGCATATTCAAACCCTTCCTGCAGATGGAATATATCGCGAATTACCGGATTGTTCACCGATGGACTTGTGAATATTTCTGCAGTCCATGGGGTATTTCCAGCGTTGTTTGTGAGGTTAATCGAGACCTTGTAGGTATGCGTGCTCTGAAGGTATGGCGATTCTGGAGAAGCGTTGTATATTTGTTTGCCAATGCTGGAAATTCCCGGGAAACCAGGAAAAGCTGATATTTGAGACAGAGCAGTCTGCGATTGCATCACCGTAACGCTGCTTGTCTTAGACGAAGGGCTTGCAGGAGTTTGCTTGATTGATGCAGACGAATGACCTCCGGCGTTTACATAACTGTGTACAGCAGATTGTCCAAAGGAGGCTGAAACAGGAGAAATCAGCATCAGGAATGCAATAACTATGGCTGCCATTACAAGATAATTCCTTGCATGAGACATCATCGCATATAATCAATTAAGTATTATAATTTATTGAGTCTTGTAATTAGTCGAAAAATGCGGTACACCTTTGCTGCGGGTTGAGAG
>JBJKSW010000081.1:0-77534 GCA_046703525.1 Thermoplasmataceae archaeon | reverse complement strand
AATCCACAAAGAAGAAGTCCTGGTTCGGCAAGGCATCATAGCCGGCCTGTGTTCAGGGATTCACTGTGTTTCCCCTGTTGTATCCTCGGAAGCGGGCGGGGGCGCAGACCTTATTCTTCCAAGTATGCTGCTCGTGCCAATGATTATCAGAATCGCTCCGACCACGTTTATCAGCACATAAAGGATCCCTCCCGCTTTATTCAGCGAGTCATCAAACACATCGCCTATCCTGAATATGCCAATAGCCAGCATGATGACGCCGATAAGAAGTATAAGGCCCCCAATGCCGATGAGCACCAGCGAACCCAGAATGCCGGACGCCTGGGACGCGGTGATCACATTATTGGCTGTATTCTGGCTAATCTGGGGAATTACTATTGAGAATATGTAGTAAGCGGCGATTGCAACAAACACCAGGCCGACAAGCGTGAGCATTGATCCTGTTCGGCCAGTTCGCAAACTCCCGCTGACCTGGGACAGTTCACCGAATCCGACATAAAGGAAGAGCACCGATACGAAAGTTATTGCCAGTGTGACAACCAGATCTATTGCCGTGTAGCGAAGAAGACTGGCAGCGGCTGTTGTGCTCGTAAGTGTTGAAGCTGAACCGAGTGCCCCTATTCCACCAAAAAAAGAGCCACTGGAAAGGCCGCCTATCAGCACGAAATTGATGGTCATGGAAAATGCGAATGAAACAAGAGCAATAACTGCCGCCAGCCTGACCAAGCTCAGCCCCCTGATTGCGTTATCCCTGACGTTTTTCTGCTGAGACCCGGCCGGAATTTCTCCAAAGCTCCTGAGCGGAGTTCCGCATATTGAGCATAATGTGTTGGCATCACGATTGTCGTATCCGCAGTTTGGGCAGCTCTTTGTCACGAATACTATAAAAATTATCAATATAAAAATATTATGACCTGCCTCGGCTGGAGCTTATAAGTGCATGACAGAAATTAACGATTTTCTGGCAGATGGAAATAAACAGTCACATGTTTACTGTTATTGGTCAGGAAAACAGGGAGTCAGCAAAAAATTTTGCGAAACGTTTTTATTTCTCTGACAGTATATGTAATTGTGAAAGCATTAGTAGCCTTTGACGGAACCGAAGGTTCCAAAACTGCACTGGAGTTTGGCCTCAAGCTGAAGCCCGTTGTAGACGAGCTTATCATAACTTATGTTTTTCCCAGTGCAGTTACCGCTGCTGCCCCGGTTGAGGCATACATACCACCATCTATCATCCACGAACAGGACCAGCTCTCAGACAGCATCATTGCCACGGCGAAGGAAATGGTGGAATCTGAAGAGATGGAAACGTCTTTTCTGAAGCTGGACGCTTCCGGGGAGCAGGTTGCAAGAGTCATTGTAAGCGCTGCCATCGAACGCGGTGCAGGAATGATAATAACAGGAACCAGAAGGCTGGGCGGGCTGAGCAAGATGATTCTTGGATCTGTCAGCTCGGAGATACTCAAGCAGAGCACCATACCGGTCATTGTCGTACCTCCCGCAGCAGACAGGAAGTGACGCATGGTATCTTTTTATATCTCTCTTTAATAACGACTGGAGAAAATGGGAAGTATAAGGTCATCTAACATCAAGAGAATTGCTGAAAACCTTGTCGACAACTCGGGTGAGGGTTTCAGCCTTGAATTCGTCCACAACAGGGACATCGTAAAGGCGCTGATTACAGGCACATCAAAGAAGAACCTTAACGCTGTGGCCGGGTACGTGACCAGATACATGCTCAAAAAAGAGACAAGAAGAAAGAGGGAAGAGGAAGAAATAGGAGTTTCCTGATCTCCCGCAAAGCTCCACAATATCTTTATTTTCTGGGCAAAAATATTAATCTTGTCTGAAAATTACCTTCTGATGGACGAAGTTTTTGTTGTAGCAGCCAAAAGGACGCCAATAGGCAAATTCGGCAAATCGCTTTCCCGGATGAAGGCTGCTGAGCTTGGAGGTGCTGCTGTTAAAGCCTCCGTCAATGCCTCCGGTCTTGACAGGGAAAATATCCAGGAAGTTATAATGGGCAACGTGATTCAGGCTGCAGTCGGTCAGAACCCGGCAGGGCAGGCAGCATATATCGCAGGTCTCAGTGATACTGTTGTTAAATACACAGTCAACACGGTTTGTGCATCAGGCATGCTGGCCGTAGAGCACGCATACAGGGAAATTGCGCTTGGTGAGAAAGACATTATTGTTGCAGGAGGAATGGAGAGCATGAGCAATACTCCGCTCCTTCTGCCGTCTGAATTCCGCTGGGGCCCCAAACAGCTCCTGAACAGAAGCATAGAAATCCAGGATTCAATGCTCATAGACGGCTTGCTTGACGCATTCTACCATGAGCACATGGGCTTTTCGGCAGATGGAAGCGCAGGCAAATTCGGAATCACAAGAGAAGAATCTGACAGGTATGCACTCCAGAGCTTCGAAAGGGCACAGAGGGCAACTGATTCCGGTAAGTTCAGGGAAGAACTCGCCGAAGTCAACGGCCTGAAAACTGATGAAGGCATCAGGAAGACCTCCATGGAGGAGCTTTCAAAACTGAAACCCGCATTTACGGCAGAGGGAGTGTGCACTGCCGGCAACTCATCACAGCTTTCTGACGGCGCTTCAGCACTTGTCATAGCTTCATCGAGGGCCGTTGATGAATTCAATCTGAAACCTGTTTGCAGAATAACAGGTTTTTCAACCGTGTCTCTGCATCCGAGAGAATTCGTTGAAGCCCCTATTCCCGCGACAAGAAACCTTCTTGAGAAGCAGGGAAAGGAGATTGGCTATTACGACCTTGTGGAACACAATGAGGCTTTTTCAGTTGCATCCGTGATTGTGCGGGACGAGCTTGGCGTTGACAATGAAAGGTTCAACGTCAACGGAGGCGCTGTGGCAATGGGCCATCCACTGGGCAATAGCGGTTCAAGGATACTGGTTACACTGATCCACGCCCTCAAGGACAGAAAGCTCAGAACGGGCCTGGCAACAATCTGCCATGGCGGGGGCGGCGCCCATACAATGACCATAGAAATGGAGTAGGTGATGAAATTATGGATGAAGCTACAATAGAATGGAAAGAAGGAATCGGCATTATAAGGATAGAGCGAGAGAATAAGCTGAACCCGCTTGACATTGATGTACTCGGGAAGGTGCTGGACCTTGTCAAATCAAGGGAAGGAGTTAAGATCATCAGGGGGAGTGAGAGGGCATTTTCTGCCGGCGCAAACATAAAGAATTTCTCAGGCATGGATGGGCCCACTGCACACGAGATGTCCATGATAGGCCACGACATAATGGACGGAATTGCACAGTACCCTTACCCGGTCATAGCTGCAATCAATGGATACGCACTGGGTGGCGGATTCGAACTGGCACTTGCCTGTGACATCAGAGTTGTAACCAAGGACGCAAAGCTCGGCCTGACAGAATCCAATATAGGCATCCTTCCAGGTTGGGGGGGCACACAGAGGCTCAGGGAGCTTGTAGGAGAAGAGCTTGCACTCTACATGGTCGGAACGGGCAAAACAGTGACCGGAGAAGAAGCGCATTCCATGGGCATTGCCGCTTTCACTGCCGATGACCATATTGAAAAGTCCATGGAAATTGCAAGAGAATTTTCTAAAAAGTCTCCGCTTTCACTTTCACTGATTAAGAAGCTGATAAGATCCAGGAGAAACCAGACTTACGATGAAGAAATGGAGAGCTTCGGCAGGGTCTTTGACGGAGAGGACAGCAAGGAAGGCGTTAGGGCGTTCATAGAAAAGAGGGAGCCTGTTTTCAGGCATCCCTGATCATTTCATTTTTCGAAAGGACAATTGAGCCTTCCGGCAAATTGGGCATTGAATCCCACAACCTGTCATATTCGGATTCAGAGAATATATTTCTCTCGACAAGCACAGATCTGTATTTTTCTGCGCTGTCCGGGAAGACCGTAATTATGCTTCCGTGGCTCATGTTCTCCGAAAGCTTGAGTGCGGCCATGAAATTGGCTCCCGATGAGAGACCTGCGAAGTAGCCGTATTCGAGGAGCCTTCTGACACCCTCGTGTGCCATGGAATCAGTCACTTCGGTCCAGCTGTCTATGAAGTCAAGCCTCTCTGTCAGAATCTCAGGAACGGTAGAGACGGTCAGGTTTTTCAGGCCCTGAATGTGGTGATTCGGGTCCGGTTCAGCTCCAAATACCTTGCTTCTGTATCCGGATTGTTTCAGGAAAGTGGCCATTCCTGTAACCGTGCCTCCTGTTCCTACCCCCGTTACAAAAACGTCAGGATAGGCATCAACTGTGCCCAGCGCAGATATAAATTCAGGCCCTGTCGTGTAAACATGCGCGTTTGTGTTGGCGCTGTTTGCATACTGGTTTAGGTTCACGTATTTATCAGGATATTCCTCCATCTTTGCATGAACCAGTTTCAGGGCACCGTCTATGTTTATCTTTCCCTTCTTCGAATTTTCATCTGACACTTCAATTATTCTTGCGCCCGTCGCCTTAAGTACATCCCTTGTTTCCCTGCTTGAGGCCTCAGGAACGTATATTTCCGCATCATAACCCATTGCAGTGGCTATGCTTGCAATCGCAATGCCTGTGTTTCCAGAGCTTGCTTCTATGAGCGTCTTTGATTTGTCCAGGAGCCCTGATTTGAGGGCGCTCTTGATCATGAAAAATGCTGCACGGTCCTTCACTGATCTGAACCGGTTGAAAGATTCAAGTTTTGCATATACGGTAACGCCTTCTTTTACCTTTATTGGCATTAGAGGTGTAAGTCCAACACCGAATTCCCAAGCTTCTCTTGCAACATGCTGCAGCATATTCTGATCTGAATTCATTTACCTTTTATCAATTACAAAAATAAGATTGTTTCCAATTTAGAATTCCGACTGATAAAAACATCAGCATTTAATGAAAGTGCCTGCCAAGTCGGCTCCAGAGGACAATATTGCCAATACAGCGCAATCTAACGTTGCTTAAGTACTATTTTGTACTTGAAATTGTCAGACAAATTCAATTAGATAGTTAAAATCTTATGTCCCGCAAATATTTCTAGTCTTAAAATAAAACGAATATTTATATAGTCGTATATATTATTATTCAATGTCAGTGCATTTTGTCTGACGGGGTTTCAATGAGAATTGAGTCTGTTGAACTGGATAATTTCAAGTCGTTCGGCAAGAAGGTCAAAGTTGCTTTCAGGCCGGGTTTCACCGTTATAACAGGGCCAAATGGGAGCGGAAAGAGCAATATTGGCGATGCGATGCTTTTTGTCCTCGGGATCAGGTCTTCAAAGGCAATAAGGGTCGACAAGCTCCCGGACCTGGTCCACAAGAGCACGGACGGAAGCAACAACAGAAGCTGCATGGTCACGCTTAACATTCTTGACACAAACGAGAACAACGAGGAATTCAGGATTCAGATAGCCAGGGAAGTCATAGTCGACAGGGAAAACACGCAGAGCAACTACTACATGAACGGAACAAAAGTCAGGCGTTCTGATATTGAAAATTTCCTGGACAACAGCCAGCTATACCTGGATGCTTACAGCTTCGTTCTCCAGGGTGACATAAACAACCTTGTAAAAATGACGGGCACCGAGAGAAGGAAGCTTCTCGAATCAATAGCTGGAATCGAGAGCTATAATGTTCAGATAGAGAATTCACAGAAATATGTAATCGGGCTCAACGACAACCTCGGAAAACTGGGAGTTCTGAGAGTCGAAACATCCGGGAGAGTAGAACTTCTGCACCAGGAAAAGGCTGCAGCCGAGAGGTTCATGGAACTGGACAGGACAATAAAGGACTACGAGGCAACACTCACCCAGAGGGAAATTATAAGCCTTCAGCGTGAGGTTGAGGCATACAGGAAAAACCAGAAGGAAGCTGAAGAACAGATTGCAATTGAAGAACAGAGCATTGCAGCACTTCAGGGAAGGATTCAGGAACTGAGGGAAAAGCTCAATGAAGTGAGGAAAGAAAGGGAATCGGTTGCTGCGCCGGAGCTGAAAAGCCTGGAAAGCAGGATTGGCGAAGCGACTGTGGAAAAAGCGAAGGTTGGCATAAAGGCCGAAGGGAAGAGGACAGAGATTGACAACCTAACCGACAGGCTTGAAATGCTCGAAACATCACTTTCAGAAAATGTGAACAGGCTGAAGGGACTCGAGGAAGAATACTCGGCCAGGCAGAAGGAAAAGGAAGGCCTTGAGAAAAGGCTCGGAGAAATAAATGCATCCCTTGATTCACTGCGGTCTGAGGGTGACCAGAAGTCAAAGAAGGTGCAGACACTCAAGCTGCGCATAGAAGAACTCGAAACGGGAATAGAGGAGTCGGAAAAGCAGCTTGGAGAAGCAGACAGGGAGTTCAACCAGCTTGAAGTCAGGAAGAACGTACTGATAACAGAACTTACAGGGCTGCAGGAAGAACAGGAAAACCACAAACTTTCAAGGAATGATGCGAAATACAGGCTCGACGAGATAAACAGGGACACTTCAACAAGAAAAAGTGAACTGGAGAAACTCAACAGGCGGTATTATGAAGTCAGGAACAGGATAGATTCACTGTCATCGGAAAAAGATGCCAACAACCTTGAACTCAGGGAGCTCACCAGAGAATATGAGAAACTCAACGCAACGGCCAATGCAGGAAGGAGTTCTTCCAGCAGGGCTGTCTCAGTCATAAACAGATACAGGTCCACGGGAGACCTTCCAGGAGTATACGGAACGGTGCGTGAACTCATTTCGTATGATGAAAGGTATTCATCAGCTGTCAGGTCTGCTGCGGGCGGACGCCTTAACGCCGTTGTTGTGGACACAGACGAAACTGCGGAGCACTGCCTCGACATACTGAAAAAGGAGAAGGGAGGCAGGCTGACATTCCTGCCGCTAAACAAGATGGCACAGGGAAGGCCCAGGGGTAAAGCCATAATGGTAAAGAATTCAGGGCAGTCAGAGGGTTACCTTTTCGAGTTTATCAGGACAGATGAACAGTACAGCTCTGTTGTCTGGTATGCATTCCAGGACACACTCCTTATGAAGGATGTCAGAACAGCCAGAATGCATATGGGCGGAGTCAGGCTAGTCACTCTGGACGGCGACATTTTCGAAGCGAGCGGTGCAATAACCGGCGGTTATGTTGAGAAGAAGGATACTGCCGCTGATGTCCAGGACAAGCTTAACAGGATGTCTTCCAGAATAAATGAAATTAATTCTGTCCTTGAGTCTATAAATTCGGAGCTCAAGGATATGAACGCAGAATTCTATGAACTGACGGAAAAGCTGAAGACAGAGTCGAAGGCTGAGGGCCAGAAAGGTTCAGACACAACGAAATTCCAGGAGATCATAACTGCATCTGAAAAAGAACTCAGCAGGCTGACTGTTCAGGTTTCCGCCAAAGAAAATGAGCTCAAGAACCTTGAGCTGTCAATATCCGGGAAGTCAGAGGCAAAGAATTTGCTTCTTGACAGGATAGAAAATTCAAAGAAGGCAAAGAAGGAGGCTTACGACGAACTTGACAGATCATCACCAGAAATGTTTGAGAAAATAAAGGCTCTCGAATCCGAAAAAGAAAGCGCCCTGTCCGAATCCTCTGAAATCGCCCAGGTTATATCCGGGTTAAACAGCGACATAAACGTCCTGAGAAGCGACAGCAGGAGAATGGAGGATGACAGGAAGAAGAGCATTGAACAGAAAGAAAAAGCAGCTGTTGAACTCAAGGAATATGAAAAGTCAATTTCCGAATTCGAAGGCGAAATAACAAAAATGAAGCTCCTGGAGCAGTCCCTGAACCAGCACCTGAAAGAATATGATGACAGGATCAGTTCCCTCAGTGCAGAGATAGAAGGAGTCCAGGGGACAGTTGAAACAAAGAGGTACAGCATTTCCTCAAAGAAGGAAACACTCATAGTGATGGAGACAAAGATATCCGCTGCCGTGACTAAGCTGGATGAACTTGAAGAAGTACTGATATCCGGCCAGGGTTCCCCGATGGACACAACAGTGAGCAACACTGAGATAAAGGGAAGAATAGCTTCCCACAAGGAGGAAATAGCATCTCTCGGTGCAATAAACCACAGATCCATTGTGGAATACGCAGAGGAAAAATCAAGGCTTGAGGAACTTGATGAGAGAATCTCCAGGCTTGAGAAAGAAAAGAAAGATGTGGAAGACCTGATGGAGAAGCTCAACAACGAGAAGAGAAGGGCTTTCGTCGACCTCTACGAAAAAATAAACAGGAACATGGGAGAAATATATTCCAGGCTTTCGGAGGGCGGAGAGGCGGAACTCGTCATGTCAGGTTCGGACGATCCGCTGGAGTGCGAGGTCTACATAAAGGCAAGACCAAAGGGGAAGACGCTGAGAAAAATAGATTCCCTAAGCGGCGGTGAGAAGAGCCTTACAGCCATAGCATTTATTCTTGCCGTCCAGAAGATCAAGCCGTCGCCGATTTACTACCTGGACGAGATAGATATGTTCCTGGACGGTGCAAACGCAGAGAGGATAGGCAAGATGTTTGCCGAAAATTCAAATTATTCACAGATTCTGATGGTTTCACTGAAGAAAGCCATGCTTAAGTACGCAGACCAGTTAATAGGGGTAACAACAATGGATGGAAAGAACAGCGAAGTGTTCACCAAGAACCTCGAGGAAATGGAGGACCAGCAATGATAGTTGAAGACATTCTCAAGAATATAGCCGTTCAGGGCTCTCTTCTTGACCTTGACACCGAAGTGTATGCATCGATCATCAGGAACAGGCAAATAGGGCAGGGAGCCGATGACAACCTTTCAGTGTATATATCAAAGGTGATAGATTTCTGTGAAGACGGTTCGCTGGACCCATGGGGCATAGACATAACTTCCCTTATATCGTTATTCAACAGGCTTACCGGAAATGAAATTGAGAATTTCTCCATGGCAGGGCATTTCGTGGTCCAGGCCTGGCACATTCTCTATGAGAAGAGCAGGAAGGCAATAGAGGACAATTCAGCGCCGGAGGAATTTGAGGATGAGTACGTTGATGAGATCGGGCAGCGGGAACCGCAGGAGTTCAGGTCAGCCATCATCAGGCAGAGGATAGAACACCACGAGAGCAGGAATCTCATGCTCGTGGAAGTCCTCGAAGCGATCAGGCTCTCCCTGAAAGCATCCCCCAGGAGGCAGCTCCAGAAAGTTGCTGAATCTCAGGGTGAATTCGTGGACCTTGACAGCGTGATACAGGAAATCAACGCAGAGGAACCCGAGAGGGAGATTCTGGATACGATGAGGCGAATACTTGAATATGCAGGAATAGAGATACCCCTGGAAGAGATCTGGGGACGCACGAAGGAGGAAAAAGCCCCATTCTTTTCATACTGCCTGTTTCTCGCAAAGGAAGGTTACATAGGGCTTGAACAGGAAAAGCCGTTCTCCTCCATAACAATCAGGAAGAATGAGGAAACAGTGTCGGAGTTGGTGCTTGATGCAAGGAGAAATCAGCGCCAGTGACCTGGCAGAATTTGATTTCTGCAGCGTTGCATGGTACCTTGACAAGGAAGGATACAGGAAGTCGCACATTGCCTCCGTTACGATGGCAAACGGAAGGACCATGCACAAGAGAGTGAGCGTAATGCACAGGCGTGCGGGCAGATCAGTTATGCTTGGCATCGCCGGTTTTGGAGTTGTTGCAGTTCTGCTTTTCCTGTCGCTGATGGGATACCTGTGATGCTTGCACAGGGTGACGTCACATTCATTCTGTTCGTGGTCCTTCTTGGATTCATTATTCTCATAGTTTTCGGCTCTTCTTCTTCTAAAAAGTATTCTGTGCCCAGGGGAACAGAGATCTACCAGGACATGCAGTCTTCCGGCAAAGTGCTGAGGTCGCACAGGTACGGCCTGACAGGCAAGCCAGACAAGGTCATCAGGAAGAGGAACAGGATTGTTGTTTACGAGTACAAGTCGGGAAGCGCTGAAAGGCCCAAGCGCGGCCATTTGCTCCAGATGGGAGCATACTTCATCATTCTGGAGGAAACATATCCGGAGTACATTGTTGATTACGGCATACTGAAATACAGGGACCACACTTACAGAATTGAAAATTCACAGAAGCTCAGGGATGACGTATTGAAAACTGCACACATGATGAGAAACATTGCGTCTGTAAACGGTTATCCCGCCAGAAACCACAGCAATCCCGGGAAGTGCTTCAAATGCCCCTTCAAATCCGGTTGTTCCCAAAGCTTAATTATAGCCTGAAACATTTTGTGGAAAATGGACCAGCTGGAGCTAATTTCAAGAAACATGGCCGAGGTGATAACAGAGGAGGAGATACGCCTGATGGACCTCCCGAAGTCCAGGGCGTACCAGGGATTTGAGCCGTCGGGGCTTCCCCATCTCGGCACAGGCTTACTCTGGCCAATGAAACTGAACGAGATTGCGTCCACAGGAACAAAGGTCACGATTCTGCTTGCGGACTGGCACGCCATGATCAATGACAAGCTGGGCGGAGACATGGAAAGAATCAGGGCAAGCGGCGAACTTTTCAGGGACGGAATGAAGGCAATGGGCCTTTCTGGATCAGTAGATTTCCTGTGGGCTTCTGACCTTGTGAACAACGGGACCTATCTGGGAACGCTGCTCAGGGTCGCAAAGTCTACAACACAGTCACGCCTGATCCGGGCCCTCCCCATAATGGGAAGAAAAGCCGAGGACGTTGAAAAGGACTTCAGCAAGTTCATATACCCGCTTATGCAGGTGACAGACATACTGGAAATGAACATCGATCTCGCAATCGGCGCAATGGATCAGCGTCATGCACACATGCTCTGCAGGGATATTCAGGACAAGCTGCATGTCAGGAAGACCAGTGCAGTGCATGGGCCTCTGCTCGGCAGCCTCAAGGGACAGGGAAGGATGGATGTCTCAGAAACGGGAGATTTCAAGAAAATGTCAAAGAGCGATCCGGATTCCGCCGTCTTTCTTTTCGATGATGAGCAGGAGATAAAGAGAAAGATAAAGAGTGCGTACTGCCCTGTTGGTGAAATTGATGGCAATCCTCTCGCAGACATACTTGACAGGATAGTGTTTCCTTATTACGGCAAGCCTGTGGTCATAGAGCGGCCTGTAAATAAGGGGGGGCTGCTTGAACTGAGTTCCTCTGAGGAATTTCATGACGCATTCAGCAAGAAGGAGATTCACCCTCTTGACCTCAAGGAGACTGTATCTTCAATTCTCATCGAGATGCTTGAGCCTGCTAGGGCTCTGGCTGGCAGGCTTACTGAAAAGATCTCTTTTGTGACAGGAAAGCCAGACTGAATCCCGGATTCCTGGTTGCTGAAACTGGCAAGTGTACTGGAACTGGCGTGGATGCCACAATAGCATGATTATCAATATCCCAAATAACAAAGGACTTGCTTCAGAAAAATCTGTCAAGGCTTTTCTGGGCCTGTCGGCCGTAATTGCTCTGAAGTGTCTTCACGTAAGGCGCAACCCTGTCCGGTGAAAATGAGTGTTCCTTGCAGAGGAAATCCATTAGGCCTGTTTCATCAGCCCTGCTGAACTCCATTTCCTCAAGTTCAACAACGTCAGGTTCCAGGAATATGTTCCTGATCTCTTCCACATTCTCTATGAACGTTCCCTTTGCCTTCAGCACGTTGAAAATATTACCGTGCTTCCTGACAAGAGAAAGAGCTGTTTTGGCTCCCACCCTTTCAAGCCCCTTGTTGAAGTCTGTGCCGGTCATGAGGCCTATGTCAACCAGCTGCTCCCTCGTGATATGAAGGTTCTCGAGATTTTCCTCCAGATCGACTGATTCCGGAGAAACGTTCACGTAGATGTTCCGGCCTGGCAGTTTGCGTTTTCCCGTGAATGCGAAATTTCTCAGCAGTGTTGATGCACCGAACAGGAGTGAATCATAATCCTGTGAAACTACGCCGTGTGCAAGGCCATGGCTGCACATCCACGAAGCCTGGGCTTCGCCCTCTGAAGGAGCCTGCACAAAGGGAAGCCCCATTAGGGAAAGAAGGGATTTTGTGTCTTCCACAACCTCTCTTGTAACGTAGTTGATCCTGGACGAAAGAGACCTGATCTTTGCCTGGTCTCCGGCCTCCACTGCCTTTTCAAGTTCTATCTTGTTCTTCTCCTTGATCAGTTTCCTCTCCTCAATCGTCCGGGCCTTGAACCTGGGAGGCTTACCATCAAAGACATAGACGGGCCTGATGCCGTTCTGAATCATTGAGGTGGTTCTGTAGAATACTCCGGAAATGTGTGATGTGACACGGCCGCGCCGGTCCATCAGGGGCGTCCCGTCCGGCTGCCTTATATTGCTCAGGAACTGATACAGTGTATTGTACGAATCGACTGCCAGGGTCTGGCCGTTATAGTCCTTTATTGAGGCGTTGTGCTTGATGAGAATGCCGGATATGTCTACTCCCATGACAGCTACTTATCTAATTCGTCCTTAATATGTTGTTCGTTTTCCGTATCGCAGGTCAGGCCGAATGAAGCGAGCCTGAACGATGCGTTTGAACCTTCCTCTATGGACCTGTGCTTCACAACAACGAGCTTTCTCGCCCCGTTCGGAGTTTTGACAACGCTGTAGATTGCTTTCATGCTGTGGTCTATAACATACCCGCCAAATGGCTGCAGGTTTTTTGAATCAACGTCCAGATAGATCTGGTTCGTAATGAGGACTGGAACCGAAAACTTCAGGGCAAGAGCTGAAAGAAGGGATATCTGCCTCTGCATAAGGCTGATTCTTGAAGCTGTTTCGGATGTCTTTTCCAGCCTGAAATATTCAGTGAATGAATCTATGACTACAAGTGAAACTTCTTTTTCTTTTTCCATCAGCTTGTCCGTTTTGATGATTGAAAGCTCCTGGTCGTCCAGTGATGTGACCCTGTAAAGCATCAGCCTGTCAAGGACCGACTGGTCTCCGGAACTAATCTGCATAAGCCGCTCTGTTGAAAGGCCCTCGGTGTCGAGAAATATGACCTTCTTCCCTTTCTTGAGTTCCGAAACGGCGAACTGCATGCAAAGGTTGCTCTTGCCGGAACCGCCTTCACCAAATATCTCTGTTAAAACATTCTTCTCAAGGCCGCCGGCCATCAGGTTGTCTATGCATGATATGCCTGTCTGGACTTTTTCCAGCCTGTCTGTCACATTTACTTTATCCATTGGTTCCCCGCATTCCAGTCACATTGAAAGCAGAATTCCCGGCTCCAGCCTGTCACATCAGTGAATACTGCAAGATCTGTGAACGTTTCGCATATTGATGAAAGAACCGGATATTAATGTAACTGACAGAGCTGTTTGATAAAATCATGCTTCCTCAAAGAGGTATCTGTAGACGTCTGTCAGCTTTCCTGACGTTATGCTCGTGTCAGCTTCCCGGTCAAGGTCCTGGGAGTTTGAGTTGAATGCTATGCCCCTGGATGAAATCCTGAACATTATGGCGTCATAGAAGGAATCACCAACAGAAGCGGTCTCCTGAGGCGAGATAGAATATTTTTTCTGCACCCTCTGCAGGATTGCATCCTTGCTTCTCGGTTCAACGACCACGGTTCCGTGGGGCAGAACTGTGCCATTGCTGTCTGTGTCTATAACGTTGGCGTAAGCGGCATCAAATTCAACACGCTCATTGATGATGTCGGAAAGCCACGATATTCCACCTGAAATTATGACAACTCTTGCCCCTGCCTCTTTCATTGACCTTATTGCTCCTGACAGGTCCGCTCTGACAGG
Organism: Thermoplasmataceae archaeon; assembly: GCA_046703525.1. Classification (GTDB taxonomy): domain Archaea; phylum Thermoplasmatota; class Thermoplasmata; order Thermoplasmatales; family Thermoplasmataceae; genus WAQW01. Next base: position 63,844 of record JBJKSW010000081.1, on the reverse strand, counting down.
CAAATCCCTGAGTATTGTGCGAATCTCATCCGCAGTAATGTCGGGGTGGATTTTCACCCACATTGATATGTCGCTGTCCAGAAACTCACCATACGGCAATTCCCCCCTCCTGTACCTGTAGAGGTTGTCATAATTGTCAACGCCGAGCCTCTCGTGCACAAAACGCCAGCTGCTGGGGTGGAGTGTAAGGACGCCGTCCATGTCAAATGCTACAAGTCTGATCATCTGCCCTTCTCTCTCAGTATGTTCTCGAAAAGGACGAGAGTCTTCCTGTTTTTCCACAAACTACGCACGGCCCTTCCGATCCATCGTCTTCAACGGTGCCCAGGCAGTTCTTGTTAGAATTTTCCTCAATCCTGTCAACGCACTCCTTGCTTCCGCACCAGTATGCCCTGGAAACACCGTCAAAGCTAATGATTCCTTCAACGTCATTCTCGAACTTGACTGAATTCTTCTGAAAGCCCTCAGCCCGGGCATATATTTCCTCTTCCACACGTCTGATCTCTCCGGATATTGCGGCGCCCAGGTCTCCAATATCTATCTTCCTCTTTCCGCCGGTCCTGTATGCAACTGTGAGAAATCTTCCTGAAGCTTCCCTCTTTCCAATTTCTATCCTCAATGGTATTCCTCTCATTTCCCAGTCATTGTATTTGTATCCTGGCGTATAGTTGTCCCGGTCATCATATTTTACCCTGTATCCCTTTGATTTCAGCACATCCATTATCTCTGAGACAAAGGATGACATCTCCTGCGAAACGGGAGGGATGGCGACGATGACCACCTGAACGGGTGCAATGGCAGGCGGCACTATCAGGCCTGTGTCATCGCCATGAATTCCTATGACTGATGCAAGAAGCCTCTCGCTCATACCGTAGGTTGTCTGGGAAGCATACTGCCTCTCGCCATTTTCATCCGTGTATTCAATATTGTAAGTCCTGGCAAAGTTGTCTCCGTACTGGTGTATTGTTCCTATCTGGAGGGTCCTTCCTCCAGGCATGACCGCATCATAGGCTATGGAGTACTTTGCTCCGGGGAATTTGTCCCAGTCAGGCCTCCTGTGCCTCATCACCGGCACCAGAATTTTCCCGCAGAGTTTCCTGAAAACTGATTCGTATTCCTCAAGCTCTTTCTCAGCGTCCTCAAACGTTGCGTGTGCAGTGTGTGCCTCTATGAAATGAATTTCACGAACCCTTATGAACGGCCTTGTGTGTTTTGTCTCATACCTGAACGTGTTTACTATCTGGTATGTCTTGAGCGGAAGGTCTGCGTGTGTCCTGACCCACAGGGAGAACATAGGGTACATTGCAACTTCACTTGTGGGCCTCAGTGCAAGGTCGACCTCCAGAGGCTCTTTGCCTCCCCTTGTCACCCAGAAAAGCTGGTCCTCGAATCCTTTGAAGTGTTCAAACTCAACCTCAAGCTGTTCCCTTGATATGAGCAGCGGAAAAGACACTTCCCTGAATTCGAGGCTGTCAAGCTCCTGCCTAACAATGGAGTCCATGGACTGCATCATTCTGAGGCCCGATGGAAGCCAGACATTCATCCCCTTGATCGAGTACCTCTTGTCAGAAAGCTCCGCAATCTCGATTATTTCGTTATACCACTCGCTGAAGCTGTTTTTCTTGTTCTCCATCTGCCCGGGTTTATTTTCCTTAAATATATAATGTTTCATGGCTGCATTCAACACTGTTCCCGCACAGGCACATGGTCCACTGCACTGGAAATTATACGAAAACCAAATATACTGCAGGAAAATTGTGCCTGCATGTCAGAGGAACAGGTTCAGGCTGAAAGAGATTTTATCGTGAATGTTGCGAACCAGATAATCCCTGTTGTATCAATATCCCCATTTTCCGGCGGCGAAGGCGAGAAAGAGAGAGCCGATGTAATTGAGAAGATTCTCAGGGACCTGGGCCACGAGAACTTCCACAGGTATGATATTACCGATGATTATGGAAAGACCAGGTCTAATGTTGTGCTGAAAGTCGGAAACCTTGAGAGAACAATATGGTTCATCTCACACATTGATACAGTGCCGCCCGGCAACACGTCCGAGTGGAAATACCCACCCTTCAAGGTAACTGTTGAAAACGGAAGGATGTACGGCAGAGGGACCGGAGACAATGGCCAGGCCGTTTTCCTTTCACTGCTTCTCCTTAAGTACCTGAAGGCAGAGAAGCTTGCATACAATCTGGGACTTGCATTTGTTGCCGATGAGGAAACGGGAAACAGGTACGGAATTCAGCATCTGATCTCAAAGAATGTGTTTGGAAAGAATGATCTGTTCATAGTTCCAGACTCTGGAACCAGCGACGGCCTGGAAATAGAAGTTGCCGAGAAGAGCATCATCTGGCTGAAGATCACGGTTAAGGGAAAGCAATATCATGCAAGCCAGCCATCAGAGGCAATCAACACCTCAAGGGAGGGAATGAAATTCGTCCTGAAAGTTGACCAGTTCCTTCACGAGAAATATGACTCACTGAACGATGTTTTCAACCCGCCATATTCTACATTTGAACCGACGAAACACGAGAAAAACGGAGAGAATGTCAACACGATACCGGGCGAAGACATATTCTACATGGACTGCAGGATCCTTCCAAAATATGACCTGGACCTGATCATGGACGACATTCAGGAAGTAGCAAGGGAGTTCGAAAAGGATTCCAGGGCCAGAATTCACATCGAAGCAGTGCAGAAAGAACAGGCCCCTCTTGCCACCTCTACAGATTCAGAGGTCTACAAACTGCTTGCAAGAGCCATAAAGGAGAACACGGGAAGTGAACCTCACGCTGTTGGAATCGGTGGTGGAACCTGTGCAAAATTCTTCAGGGAAAAAGGCCTGGATGCAGTAGTGTGGAGTACAGCGGACGATGAGGTATACCACAAGATCGATGAATACTGCGTTATCGATTACATACTGAAAGACAGAAAGATCATTGAGAGCATGATCTACGGCCAGTAAGCTGGACTTTTCTAGATCTGGTCCCCGTCCGTCTTGGACAGGTCCCTGATCCTGGAAATGCCATCTATCTCTTTTATGATGCTCACCACTTCTTTGGGCACATCCCCGGTCCAGTCTTCACCTTTCACCATCTTTTCCCTTATCCTGGTTCCAGACCATCTGCCCCTGTTGACCATTGGCACGGACTTTGCATTGTACCCGGCTTCATAGAAGAGCCTTGTAACAAGAGGGTTGTTAGTGTATATTGTATCGAATTTTGGGGTGAGTGCTTCCACGTGCGCTACCCAGAGGGGGTTTGAATTCACATCCTCTATGGGAACAAGATAGAAATTGTAAACGCCCTCTGCCTCAAGGCTTGAAGAAATCATCAGATGTCTCTCACCCGCCGTGAACGGGTCCTTCATTGTGTGAGAGTACTGTGCACTTCCAATTCCGATAATGAGTGATTCCCCACTCTCCAGAATCTGCTTGACAATTTCAAGGTGGCCGTTGTGGAATGGCTGGAACCTGCCCACTATGAGTGCTCTCATTGTTCAGGGAATTCAGTAGTTAAATTAAACATTTTTCAGCCTGCGGGCATAAGAGCCTTAGCCCATATCGAAAACGATATCGATTTCGAGATCATTATATATCAAGCCAGAATACGTGGTCTGTGCGAAATTTATGCACTTCAAGATGATGTGCACACACAGTTTCACTTTGCAAGCCCACTGCCAAAGTTAAATTGTGTATTTCGCATTCCGGAGAGTGTGATTCCAGTTGCCTGCTATAATTGAAACCAAGGACCTTACCAAAATATACGGCGGAAAGATAAAAGCGGTTGACAAGCTCAACATTTCAATAGAAGAGGGCGAAATATACGGATTTCTCGGCCCTAACGGGGCAGGGAAGACAACGACAATCAACATGCTTGTGACAAGAATAACGCCCACTGATGGTACTGCAACAGTTGCGGGCCATGACATAATATACGATTCACTTGAGGTAAGGCGAACGATTGGCGTTGTGCCTCAGGATCTCACTGCAGACGAGGACCTGACCGGAAGGGAAAACCTCCTGATGGTTTCAAAATTCTACGATGTGCCGAGGCCGGTTGCAAACCAGAGAATAGAGGAACTTCTGAAACTGGTAGATCTGGTTGATGCTGCTGACAGGCCGGTCAGGCAATATTCTGGAGGAATGAGGAAGCGGCTCGAACTTATAGTCGGGCTGGTGAACGAGCCAAAGATACTGTTCCTTGATGAGCCCACGCTTGGCCTGGATGTCCAGACGAGGACGCAGATGTGGAACTATGTCAGAGAAATTCAGAAGAGGCTTAATGTCACGATCATACTGACTTCACATTATCTTGAAGAAATAGACGCACTCGCAAACAGGGTATCCATCATAGACCACGGGAGAATCCTTGTGACCGGAACTCCGGAAGAGCTCAAGCAGTCCCTGAAAGGGGATGTTGTTACTGTTACTTTTAAGACGCAGGAGGAAGCAGACAGGATGAAACTCATACCAAATGCAGTGGAAGTGCTGGATAACGGCCCGAACTGTGTAAGAATAAAAGTTGTCAATGCGGACGATTCACTGCCCGAAATAATTGATTACATTTCAAAGGAGCATCTTTCGACTGTCAAGATGATGGTACAGAAACCCTCCCTTGACGAGGTATTCCTTGATTACACCGGCAGGAACATAAGGGAGGAAGAAGGTGGAGACCCGAGAAAGGCCATGATGAATATGAGGAGGCTGAGACGATGAGTGGATTACTGCCGCTTACAACAAGGGAGCTGAAGAAATGGTACAGAAATCCGGTTGCTCTAATCACAGGCCTGATTCAGCCTTTCTTCTGGATCGCACTTTTTGGAAGTGCGTTTGATATCACTAAAGTTTATTCGTCTGCATCAAGTGTTCTGCTTGACGGCGCGAAGAACTACATCACATTTATTGTAGGAGGAGTCCTCACTATCACTGCGCTGTTCACTGCAATGTTCGCAGGGACAAATCTTCTGTTTGACAGAAGGCTGGGTCCAATGGGAAGGTTTCTTTCTTCGCCCATAAGGAGGAGCTCAATTGTATTCGCAAAGGTGATTTCAGGAACGCTCAGGATACTCCCGCAGGCACTCATTCTGATTGTAGCTGCGCTGATTATTCCAAACGGCCTGGTTTTCGAGAACGGATTCACTGTCATCGACGGCCTGGTTGTTGTTACAGCAATACTGCTGGTATCGTTCATATTTTCCTCAATATTCAGCGTTATTGCAATCAGGATAACAAGGATGGAGACAATTTTTGGAATAATCAACCTGGTCAACCTTCCGCTGATGTTCATGAGCTATGCCATGTTTCCTTCGGGAATGATGGCCTCCTGGCTTTCCAGTATTGCCCAGTATAATCCTGTGTCCTGGTCTGCGCAATCAATGAGAATGGTCATAATCCATGGTTCACTGACTTCCTCCCAGTGGATTCAGGTGGGGCAGTGGCTTGGCGGCCTGGCAATCATAGCAGTCGTCATGATGGTGATAACATATATCCTTGCAGAGAAGGAGATAAGGGATTAATGAAAATGGTTCAGGCCGGAAGTGATAACTTTAATTATAGAATTTCAATAGAGGCGCCGTAATGGTTGACAGCCAGGAAGAAACAAAAATAGAATCAACAGCGGAAAAGAAGAGGAAATTGAGCTTCAGTATCAAGTTCAACCAGTTCTCCGTGTACAGGATGTTCGGTCTGTTCCTCATTCTGGTCCCATTGCTGTTCTATGTCGGCTGGAACATTTTCTACAATGACTGGGGAGACATAGGCATGTATGCATTTGCCGCTCCAACAATTCTGTTCGGCATACTCGTTGTTGCATTGGGATTTGAGAAGGAAAGGCTCCATAACCAGTGACTTAGCCTATCCGGTTATCCTGTCCATTTCGGCCTTTGTTGATACAACTTTCATCGGGTAGGCACGGGAGCCGTTTATTCTGAGGCATTCCGAATACCTGTCTTCCTTTCCTCCCTTGAGGTTCTGCAGGAAATCAGTGTCCGGGATCAAATCTCCGAAAATGGATTCGAACTCTGCCCTGTCTGTCTTGTTCCTGAATACAAAGAATTCAGCAGTGTTGTTCACTATGTTTCTAGTGAATTCTGTCCTCTGGAAATCGGAGAAATTCTGCGTAATATTTATGACAGAAGTGCTGTAGTGCCTTGAATTGCGCACCAGTGAATCCATTATTCTTGTTATTGATTCCTCCTCAAGCATCACGTGTGCCTCGTCTATGAGTATTGCCTTTTCTTCTGTGCTGTGACCCATCCAGAAGTAAGCATATGCGGCGATCTGCAGAAGCTGAAGTTCCCTGCCTGCCTGAACCTGTGGTGAAAATCTTATTACTGTTACCCGCTCAGAACTCCCATGTGCATGCACAGGATTTCTGAAGTGAGCTGAAATGGAATGCCTGACTTCTTCAGAATAGTCTGGAAGTTTCTCTTCTATCTCCTCCAGAATTTCCGCAATGCCTGATACGCCCCTGTTGAGGCAGGAGGAAATTGCAGACCGGAGCCGTACCTCGTCACTTTTGCTGACACGGATAGCTGCCGTAATGAGGGCAGATAGGTACTCAAGGCTCTCTGAAGATCCGTCGATACCGGATTCAAGATAATCTCCTGCGGCAAGACTCACCACTCTGGATGAATCTTGAAAATATTCAGGCCTGTATTCCTGCAGCGGATCAATTATAAGGACATTTTTCAGAGAACCTGAAAGGAGGGCGCGCATCAGAAGGATTTTAGAAAAATGCGATTTGCCTGAGCCTGTTTCACCAAGTATCATGACGTTGAAGGAATTCCTGCCGAAGAAGCTGAACATTTCAGGTTTCTCGGTTGTAGAACTTAACCCTATGATTATTCCTTTTTCAGGCCTAGGGGTGAAGAACACCGGCATTATTCTTGCAAAGTTTGATGTGTTGGTAAGATAGTGATTCCTTGATTTTCCAAGCGGCATCAACCTGTTCAGCTTTCTTCCTGTCAGATTTTCTTCAACGGCGTAATCAAGGCCAAGAAACTGGAGGATGGAAGTTATCCTGTGGAATTTTCTTGTAAGATCAGCAGGGTCTTCAGAACTGAGTATGAGTGAAATTGACATGTCAAGGACCCTGTCCCCTGATGATTCAAGAGACCTCAGAAGTTCATTGAGCTCTGTGAGCTGCCTCTCAGCATTGGTGTTCCTGCTGGAAGATCTTGACCTGTGTATTTTCAGGTCAGTTGCTCTTTCAGAAATCATGTATTTTAGCAGCTTCCTCGCTTTTTCCTTTTCGTATGACGATGACTTCACGCTTACGATGCAGGGAAAATCCAGGGAATCAATTCCCTGAGAAAGAAGCCTGGCAGGCCCGTTCCTGAAATCTGTTATGTTCACTGCCATGTGAAATGTACCGTTCAGGCTGAAATACCTCCTGCCCAGTGAGTATGAGACTCCTTTTCCAGTATCCGTGGAAGTATTCAGGGCAACCAGGTTCAGTGCTTTCAGGACATCATACTCTTCCGGGAAGTGCCAGCCTGTACCGGTCGACTCAAGATAGCCCGAAATTTTCATGAGATCCGATATGAGCCTGTCCTTCAGGTCCTTTACCTGATTATTTCTGTTTCTGGAAAGGAAAAGAACTGGAGAGTAGTAAGGCTGGCCCCCTGAAACAATATTCACAAATTTCCCGTATTCTCCTTCTGCATGTACTGTGCTGTTTCCGGCAGGACCGTGCGAGTATGCAGTCACGATCGATATGTTGCAACCTGTGTTATTCAGCAATTCCCTCAGCCCCGAGTATATTTCCTCCCGTTTTCGGGGTGAAACTCCGATGAGTGGAACGGGATTGAGCATTACCGGGAGATAGAGGATTCCATCTTTTTTAACAAAGGCTGCCTTGCCGTATTTCTTGATTTCGCCCGACGCAGTTATGAATCCGTCTCTTGAGGTCATAAGGCCCGCCATCGAATTCAGCAGCACCAGAAAGAGTGTTTTTCCGTTAACCTCGAGAACACCCAGGGCAAGAAAAAGAATGAGGAGCAGAATAGCCCACTGGCCTATTAGGAAATAGAAAACAGAAGAAACAAGAACAGAAAGGATTATTGCAGCCAGCCTTGCCGGCCGTAAGCCTCCTATCCTCTGCTCATAGGAAAACGGATTTGAATTGAAATCTGCCATCTTAATCATGTTCCCCCGTATTTTGAAAAGTCAAAGTCCCTGGAGTAGACTTTTGACCAGTCAACCGTTCCGGCCGATGACAATTCAGGACTGTTTCCCGTTGAGTATCCGTTCTTTCCTGACAGTTCAGTGAATTGCCTCATATCTGGGAGTGGCAGATTGTCAAGCGTTCTCTGAAAGTTCAGCGAATCAAGGAGTGAATATATCGAACCAAACGAGAATATCCTGGATGATGTGACAAACAGAACAGGCATCAGGCCCGCTGCTGTTATGAGAGCGAGCTGGAGCGGAAAATCGTAGGGAAAAAGAGACGCAAGGTATAGCGGAACGAGTATGATGAATGGAAGTATTGACATTTGCAGGAAGAGTGCCCAGAATTTCATCGTATATGAATCGAGCCTGGGGATAAGGAAAAGAAGCGAAAGGAAAGGAAGAACCACCACGAGCACCAGGAGAATTGCCTCCCTTATCATCAGTATTCCGAACAGAGTGCTTACGGAAAGGAAAAGGGCACTCAGCAGAAAGAATTCCACCAGGTAGTTTTCCGCTGATGACAGGTTAAGGGATGATGGAATACCATAATTTGCCCCTACTATACTGGAAAGTGAATACCAGTTTATGCCTGCTCCATTCCAGACGGCGCTGAAAATCTGGCTGAGAATATAGAGAATGAATTTCATTATGTCAAAGGAGAAAACTATCAGAGCAATCGATATGAAGAGCCTGACAACATAATTCTTTGCTGCAACCGATTCAAAGAAGGAATTCTCGAACAGGAACACCATAGACGAGGCAAGGACCGCGATTGCCACTATCTGGGCATAGAAACCTGTAAAAATACTAAAAAGTGAAGTAAACGAGGCGTTTGCGAAATCTGCCTGCAGGAATGAGTATACGGGATTTAAACCATAATCAGTGGCAATATACCAGAATGCTGAAATCAGGTAGATATAGGCATGATCGATCAGTGTTATGACTGACACGATTATGGACGGTATTTCCGATGCCAGTGTCATTATGCATTACGCGCCGGTGGCTATGTATGAGAATACGGCATAGATAACGCCTGTGACTGCCAGAACGTATATCAGTGTTCCAATGGCTGCATTCTTGAAACGTGTTTTCGCCTCAAATTTTCTTGTCTCATCAGCGCTGAAGAATCCAATGGCTATCGGTATCCAGAGCAGAGCAATGACAACTGCAGACGCAGAAAGCGCTATTTCGTAGACTCTGTTCATAATTCCCTGAATCTGTGTTTGTCCGGAAGCAGCCAGAATTCCGGGTATAATTGCACTTATGTCCATTGTGGCGGGATTAGCAGTTATTATATAAATTATATTTTTGCGGAGACCTGCTTTTTTATGGCTTCCAGATTCTTTTTGCGTATTGAGCTCCGCTTCTGGCCATCTGAAAATCTCTTCCTGTCGTCATCAGTCTCAAGAAGCAACTGTGGAACATTGGTGGAATGGCCAAGGTCATCTATTGCAACATAGGTCAGAAAGGCAGTAGTTGTGAATCTTCTGATTCCTGTTGTGCCCTCCTCAGAATAGACGCTCACCTCTATTTCCATTGTGGAACTGGTCACATAGTTTATTCTGCCACTGAGGCTGACAATGTCTCCTAGGCGTATCGGGGAGAGGAAGAACAGGTTGTCAATGCTGCCGGTTACTGTCTTTCTTCTGGAATGCCTGACCGCCACAATCGATGCAACATTGTCTATCCATTCGACAAGCCTGCCCCCATAAAGGTTGTTGAAGACGTTGGTGTCTTCGGGCAGCACCATTCTCTGAAGTTCAGAGTATGATTCCTTCCAGCCTTTCTCTACCATTGTCTGCTATGTGACCTCAGTTTATAATCTTTCCACATACTCAGTGGAGCTTTTCGCAAATGAACCTTAACTAGGCGTCCGGGTGCAATAATACATGGCAATCTGGCGAAACTCAGCTGTCATGTGGAAAAAGGGGCTTCTCTGGATACGAACACCTTTAGTCATTGAACCCTGAAACATTTAATATGCGCAGGTTTTATCAGGAAATGTGTCAGATAAGCCCCGCATAGATGAGGAAAAGAGGCTGGCTGCATTCGCCGCACTGGAATATATAAAAGACGGGTATACTGTTGGCCTTGGAACGGGGAGCACAACAGAATTCTTCATAAGGGAACTTGCAAACAGAGTGAAGAAAGGCCTGAACATAAAAGGCGTTGCCACATCTGAAAGGACAGCAGAACTGGCATCTTCTCTTGGAATAACAGTTGTTGAAGAACCTTCACAGGGAATTGACATCGATGTTGACGGCGCAGACGAGATTGACAGGAACGGGAATATGATCAAAGGGGGCGGAGGTGCGCTCCTGAGGGAGAAGATTGTGGCGCACAACTCAAGGAGGGTGATCATTGTTGTTGACCATTCGAAAGTTAAAGACAGGCTGGGCGGATTTCCCCTTCCCGTTGAAGTAAACAGCTTTCTTGCACTGAGAACAATGCGCCAGCTGAAGGAAATTTGCCCTGAAAGCCATCTCAGAAATGAAGGCGATTATTTCACGGACAGTGGTAACTTGATAATAGATTGCCACTTCCGGAGCATTGAGGATCCGCATGGCCTTCTTAAGCACCTTAAAATGATACCGGGAGTCATGGAAGTTGGACTGTTCCTGAACCTGTGCACAATGGCAATAATAGGGAAAGAAAATGGAACTGAAATAATGAATTTCAACAAATGATCTTTGCGCTGCAGGAGCCGGATTATTTCTGGAAGCTCTTGAGCTGCATTATCTTGTTGTTGATGTCATTTATGTTCTTTGTCAGGTCCTGGATAATCTCTTCCAGAATTTCATTGAAGTCTTTGGAAAGCTTGTAGCCGTGAACCGGGCGCCCCTTTCCTTCTTTCTTCATGTTTCTCTTGTTTATCCAGCCCTTTCTTCTGAGCCATTGCATTGATATAGATACTTCCGGCTGGCGAAGGCCTGTTTCCCTTTCTATCTGTACGCTTGTTATTTCTCCTTTGTCCCTCATAAAAGCGAGGGTGTATGCAACGCTCCTGGGTACGTCTGAGAGTATCAGGAACTTTGCCAGTTTTTCGTCCTCATCTGTTAAAGGCATCGCTATCAAGCTAGGAATATTATAATCATATATATATTTGTCTGATTTTTATATTTAAATTGCAAAATGTTTCGTTTCAGTAAAAAGCGCTGATAACGCGCCCTTCTTGGGCTGCTTAAGTGATTACTAGTTGGTATTGCCTTGCAATCTGTAATTGCAATCCCTTGGCAGGAAATGCTCAGGATTTTGCGAGACCTTCAAGTTTGCTGATTATTGTGTAAAGGAATGTTCTTCCGTGCGGAGGCACATTCGGGTCATTTGTCAGATCGTCCATGGTAGATATTACGGTTGCACATCTCAGATCAAGGCTCTCCTCCTTTTTCTCCATCCTGTTTTTTGAATCCTGTGCTGACTTCCTTATGTTCCTGGGGACAGAAGTGTCGTTGGAAAGTTCATCCAGGAGGTACAGGACCTCTTCGTACAGTTTTTGATCCATATTCATCAATCCAGCATTATCTGACCCATGTCCTTCACAGCGGAGAGGACCATCATTGTCTTGGAACCTTTTATGCCTGGGATCTTGCTGAGCTCCTCGACCAGGAATTCCTGAAGCATCCAGAATTCAGGAAACCTGACTTTTATTATTACGTCGAATTCACCTGTAACAACGAATATGTCTTCCACATTTGTATGGACAGCAAGGCTCTTGGCTACTGCCTCAACTCTGTTTACGTCAACTACAATGCCAACAATGGACGTGACAATCTTGTCCTCATAGTATTTCTTCAGGTTCCTTGTTACTCCGCTAGCTTCCATGGGTACTCTATCCTGTGGTGATAGTAATCCCCTATAACAAATTTATCAAAAACTTGACGGGAATTATTTAATCTTTACCTACCTTAGACGGCCACCAGTTATACTTGCTCATGTAAAGCATTATAACTGGAACAAAAAACGGCCAGCTGACAAACGTATCAACCAGGACACCAAGTGCAAGCCCTGTGCCTATTTCATCCATTATACCGATGTTCGTGAAGTGAAGTGCGATGAATGTGACGAACAGCAGCATTCCCAGCGCTATTATGACTCCGCCGTTCTCCTTAATGGTTGTCCTGACGGCGAACTGGGTGGAACCGCCCTTGAGCATTTCCTCCCTCACTCTTGTAATCAGGAATATGTCATAGTCCAGGCCTACGGCTAACAGAGTGATGACCGTGAATATGGGCATGAACACTATGATCGGGAACGAGAGCAGGTAATTCAGCAGTACATAGCTTATTGCAAGCGCCATGACCACGGAAAGAAGAACCATGGAAATCAGCCTGATCGGCGTGAAAACAGAGAATAATTGAATGAGGAGAACTGCGAAAATTGCGATTACAAGTATAGGAAGGGTCTCGAGGAATGTCGCATAGGCATAGTTGTTCGTGTCAATAAGGCCCTGTGTTAGTCCACCAGTATAATAAGTGTAGCTTCCGGATGCAGAGAGTGAATTGAGTTCAGTGTTCATGCTGTTTACTGTATTCACAGAGCCCTGGTCCCACGCCAGCTGTGACATCTGGAATGATATGAGCGCATAGTTTGTGGAATTCCCAATGTATGTGTTTATCTGGCTCTGGTATGTGCTCTTGTACGAAGACGATATGTTGCTCAGGTCAGCAGACTGGTACTGGCCGTACGGAAAAGTTGGGCCGTAAACCTGCGATACGCCTGTCGTATTTTTGATCGCGTATTCAGCCCTTGTTACCTGCTTCATTTCCTGGAGGTTATAGGAAATTTTACCGCTGGTATTGTTCATAAGTGGCGCTTTGAAATCCAGAATTACAAACCCCCGTTCGAAGAAATCCCCGTGGAAGCTTGAATTCACAATTTCAGTCGCCTCAACAGCGCTGCTCTTGGGTATCAGGTTGAATATCTGCAGGCCAGTCGGTGTGTTCACATAAACGTAGAATGATATCAAGGATACGACTGCAAAAACGGCGAGTATCTTCTTCTTGTTTGCTACTGTGAATTTGGCCACTTTGGCCATGGTGTTTTCAAGTGGTATTGCACCCCTGAGCGATATTCTTGCAGGCCAGAACATTTTTGACCCGTACCTGTACAGGAGAGCTATAAGAAGGGTGTTCGCCAGCACTATTGTTATTGAAACCCCTATGAAGTTTGTGAGTCCGGAATCACTGAATATAGGTATTCCGGAGAGCCAGAGTACGACGTAAGAAAGTGCAACGGTGAATCCTGATGTGAACACTGCATTCCCCGACCACTGTGTGGCTATCTGTGCTGCATCGCTCCTCCCTTTCTGCACTTCCCTCCTGTACCTGGCCATGATGTAGACCATATAGTCGCTTGTCAGCCCCAGGAGGAGGATAAGAAGCAATGTTGGCGTTATGAAGGATACGCTGGCATGGAACACATACTTGTACAGAATGCCATTTACTCCCATGGATGTGACTGCAGTGAACATGAACATTATCAGCGGAATGAAAGCTGCAACCGGTGATCTGAAAAAGAGGCCGACTATTAGAATAGACAGGGCAATTCCTATGACAAGTGCCACAATAAGGCCATTATTGAACTGGTTGCTTGTCTGAAGGTTCTGTGCGACGTTCGATGAAAAATAGAACGAACTACCGGCCAGTGAGCCATTGTGGTTGTCCACCTTGTTAACTATTTCATTGTAAGTCTGAATGGAAATGTTTGAATTGAAATTTATGAGTATGATTGTGGTAGAATAGCCGTAGCCAACGAACTGGTGAAGCACATACGGCTGAGGCAGGAGCGGATAGAATGTCAGGTTCTCATTTGACATGAGGCCTGATACTGTATTTTTTATGTTACCGGATGCACCGATGAGCCTGACAAAATTTGTGAATGTCAGGTTGTTCACTGCAATCTCCGGGCTTCCAAAGATGTTCCTGATGAACGCATTGCCGGCAATACGGTTCACGGTTGAATTCATCTGCCCCGGTGTCGGGTATTCGGTCAGATTGAATGCGTCTGAAACGAGCTGTGCCGGAGCCATGTAAACTGAGCTCAGGAAGAGTTCGATAGTGGAGTTTGAAGAAATCTGCGATGTCAGGTATCCGGTGGAGAACCCGTTGACGAATGAAGGATCACTGAAAAAACCGCTCGAATTTGTGTGCGCTGCATACTGCTGCAGGCTGTAAACTGCGGAAATTGAACCAAAAAAGGTGTATGTCTCAGTATTGTTTCCGAAGGAAAGAATCTGGTAGAATGGATTGGTTGTATTTGTGAATGTTTCAGCTACAGAGGAATTCATGACTTGAAGAGGATCAAGCGGAATAACCCCTCCCGTGGACAGGTTCCAGTACAGAGTGAATGAATTAAGATAAGGCAGAGAGAGAGGAGATGGCCCCGCTGATTCAAGGAATGTGCGTGTCAGATTATATGCAATGCTGAAACTGTGAGTATTGTTGAGCGCACCAAGATAGTACAGGGGCGAGCCATATATGAACTGGACTCCCCCTCCGGTCTGGTTAATGAGGGAGTAGAGCTGTGGATTCAATGCCCCAAGTACTTCATTGGTTGAATTCTGGAGGAGACTTATTCCGTTCGCGCCGGACATGAGTATCTGCCGTTCAAGACTGAAAATAGAAGTGATTCCCGTGAATGAACTGACGTTTGAAAGAGTTGAATTTATGCCGTTGACGAGTGACAGGAGTCCTGACGTTCCTGTCTGTGTCTTGAGACTTGTGTTGTTCACTACCAGTACTACCGAATCCCCGCCGGCACCTGAACCGCCAAAATTGGCTGACTGTAGATCGGTGGATTTCTGAGTCATGGAATTCTTTGGAACAAGGCTCCCGCCGATGTTGAAATCAACGTTGCTGAAAAACAGGAAAGCAAAGGGAATCATAAGCAGGAAAACAGCTACCCATACCACAATGATCTTCCGGCTGTGGCGAGCCGAAAAGTCACCGACCCTTCTGAACAGAGGTTTTCCTGCCATAATTAATCTTTTCCGTCATATAATAAGAATATTTAACTGGTTCGGCAGAGTGCACAAAGCAGCAGTCCATTTTACTAATTAGTAGTATATACATATACGGCGAATCAAAACACGTGAAGAAATGGATAAAGTGCCTGAACAGACTGGCAAACAGGAGAATGCCAAAATTATTAGTAAACGCAATAATGATTGTCGATGACAATTTCATCTGACTTGAAGAGCATTCTTGGAAATGACCTGATACTTGATGAGACTCAGATGATACCGTATGTGACTGACGCATCCCCTTTTCACGGTGAAATGCCGGTCGCGGTAGCAATTCCTGCAAACACTGATCAGATCTCAAAGCTGCTCGAATACTGCCAGCAACATTCTGTTCCTGTTGTTGCACGCGGTGGCGGCACATCCCTCACGGGTTCCTCCGTCTCTGTGAAGGGATCTGTCGTCATAAGCATGTCACGGTTCAACAGAATTCTTGAAACTGCTCTATCCGATATGTACGTGATAGCAGAACCTGGCGTGAGGGTGGAAGAACTGAATGCCCACCTGGCCTCACTTGGATTCATGTACCCTCCCGATCCCGCAAGCGCCCTTGCTGCAACTGTCGGTGGTACGATATCAACAAATGCCGGCGGCCTCAGGGCCTCCATGTATGGAACAACAAAAAACTGGATTCTCGGGCTTGAGGTTGTGCTCCCGAACGGAAAAATAATAAGAACTGGCGGAAAAGTGCTGAAAAGGACGCTTGGGTACGATCTCACCGCTCTGATGGTTGGGGCAGAAGGTTCGCTGGGAATCGTCACAAAGGCAGTACTGAAAATATGGCCTGTTCCTGCATCTGTAGGAAGGATACTGGCTTACTTTGACAGAATCGAGAAGGTCGGAATTGCGGTATCTGCCCTGAAGGCAAACGGCATAACACCATTGATAGCGGAATTTCTGGACCGTGCTACAATGGATCTTATTTCAAGCACATTTGGCCTTAAATTCCCGGAAAAGGCAGAATTCATGATAATGGTTGATGTTGCATCTACAGTGGAGAGCATCGATTCTGATCTTGAAAGGGCGAAAATGATTCTGAGCGAATCGGGTCCTATTGAGATAAGTACTACAAAGGACAGCAGGGAAATGGAGAAAATGTATGTTGCAAGAAAGGGCGCATATTCTTCACTGCTGAACAAAAGAACAACGAGTTCAGAGCGGGTTGTCATAGGTGACATAGTCGTTCCTGCTTCAAGGCTTCCAGACGCACTGAAAGACTGTGAGCAGGCAGCCAGGAATTTTGATGTAAGAGTGGCACTTTTCGGCCACATCGCTGACGGTAATATTCACGCGAATGTATTTTCCGACATGGACAGCGAAGAAAGCGTAAAGAGGGTCGAGGGATACCAGAACGAACTCGGAAGAATTGCTCTGAAGTACGAAGGGAGTGTCTCGGCAGAACACGGAATAGGGATAGAGAAAAAATCACTTCTCAAAATGGAACTCGAATCCAACGATTCACAATACGCCCTCGAAATCATGAAAGGCATCAGAAAGGTATTCGATCCAAATGGAATAATGAACAGGGGGAAAATGTTTGACTGAGTCCGTGCTCAGGGAACTGCAGGAAGAGGTTGGGAAATGCATCAGCTGCGGATTCTGTGAAGCAGTGTGCCCGACTTTGCCATCTGCAGACTTCAATCTCTGGAAGGGAGCCAGGGGGAGAGTCATAATGGGCAGTGAACTCCTGAAAAACAGTTCCACCGGGAAGAAGGAGAATCTTTCTGACAGTTTCTATTCATGCCTTGACTGCCACGCCTGCCTGTATGTATGCCCTGCAGGGGTGAATGCAGGAAAGGTAAGCCACCTTTCCAGGCAGCTTATTGTCTCAGAGGGAATGGGAGGAGAAGAGAACCCGTTTGCCAGGATGATAGTGTCGGTAACAGAACAGAAAATGAATCCGCTTGGAACGAGGAAAAAGGCAGCCAAATGGGCCAGAGGCATGCAATTTGACGCCGGTTCTGACAAACTCCTGTATACGGGCAATATGTATCAGCTCATGTCATACACAGGGAAACTGAACACTACCAGAAAGCTTCTGGGCAAGCGCCTGTCGGCTTATATGGCTTCAGCAGTTTCAAAGCATCCATCTCTCTCTTTCATGCTCGCAGTGAGAAACGACAGGAAGGCAGGGTCTGTTTCAAGCAATTCTCTGAGGAATATTGTGAGACTGCTTGAAAACTCGGGTGTGAGAGTGAACTATCTGGGAGAAGAGGAGCCTTATCCGGGCACCTTTCTCTATGACCTCGGATATACAGACAAGTTCGGCCAGTATGCAAACAGGGTGACTGAAATCTTCAGGAATGCAGGTGTGAAAAAGATAATAACCATTGATCCACACACCTATGAACTTCTCAAGTACACATATCCAAAATACGTCACTGGATTTGACTTCGAGGTGATTTACTACCTCGACCTGATAAAGGGCGATGGATTCAGGAAATCCGGAGAATCAGTGGCTTACCATGAACCCTGCCATTTCGTTCTCAGGGAAAACAGGTATGAAAAGCCATATGAAATTCTCAGCAGCCTTACAGAAGTGAGGATGGCGAGAAAAAGCGGAACCAGAAACGAGTGCTGTGGTGGTCCTGATGAACTGCTGTTCCCAGAAATATCAGAGAAAACAGGAATCCGAAGGCATAACGATCTTGTGGATACCGGGGCTGATACAATTGTGACATCGTGTCCCATCTGTCTTGCAAACCTCAACAGGGGCGGAAAGATAAAAGACATAGCCGATTTTCTTGTTGAGAGAATGGATGGGAGTGCATGACCATTTTCATGAGTGATCATGATGTAAATGCGTCAAGATTCAGGAAAGAATTTTAATCATGCTTATAATTCCAGAAATCACCCGGCTTAGCTCAGTTGGTAGAGCGGCGGACTGTAGAGGAGAGAATTTACCGCCGTAATCCGCAGGTCTCTGGTTCAAATCCGGAAGCCGGGACTTTTTAAAATATTGAAAACATGATCGCATCCGACTGCCAGTGTTTAGATAACTTAAAAATCTTCTAAATAATAGGTTCTGGCGGATGGATCGTTCGGGTGTTAAAAGGCTTGCAGTTTTTTCTTCTCTTCTTGTTGTTTTCATCGTTCTTCTTCCGACAGCATATATGGACATCTTCCACCCGGAAAATGGAGTGCAGAAAGATCTGCCTGCCATTTCAGTTGATAACGGAAACCTGAATTACAACTGGACTGCGAAATTTGTCAACGCAACGAGCATCACATGGCCTGAAAACATGACTGCCGTTTCAATAATACAGGAAAAGGGATTCAGGAATTCTACCCTGAATCTAACTATTGGATCATATAAGGGAAGCATTGTGGCGAGTGAATTCCTGTTCCCTATATGGGTCAGCATATCTGGGATTCTGGCACCAAACCTGTTAGCATCCGGACTCGATTTCAATTCTTCTGTTAACGCTACAAAGGCTGCACTGCAAAATGGAATTGAATCAGGGCTTAACGGCCCGCTACAGGATCGTAGCAACACCTCTTTCAATTCGACAGCAGCCATCCCCGGTTATTATACTGCAGGCGGTTCGACCAGTTTCACTTTTCCAATATCACTTCTTAATGAGGCAAATATTTCATCATACAGCAACAGCACATTTTTTCATTTTTCAGGGTGGTTTCCCATGTCATTTCAACTTTCAGGCTGGGACAATTTAACATGGCACTATTCACTGAGTTTCAGCATAGCCATCCTTGGGCTCTCAAGCCCGGTGCATTCGACTGTCCATTTGCTGCTGTCTGATTTTCGGGCGTAATTGAGAAGAAATTCCACGGCTGTTAGGGCTGACAATTTACCGGACACTGGGTACCCATGTGAACTGAAATTCGCACATGCTACGGTTTAATGTTTTTATCCAGATTCAATATCACCCGTTCGAAATTGCAGTCAAAGGCATTCCTGGTGCACTTCACGAGGGCAGTTTATGCAATGAACTGGTTCAATATAGCACCAGGGCTGTACTACATTTCCGTTGACTTTAATGTAAAAATAGCCACTCTTGGAATCCTGACATCGGCGTTCTACATCGGCGTGGCTGTCTTTCAGCTACCGGCAGGATTCCTTGCCAGCAGGTTCGGCAACAGAACGGTTGGTGGAGCCGGAATAGTAATACTCGGCCTCGCAGCTCTTGCATCCGGCTTTTCATTCAACGTCGTTTTCCTTGGCTCCATGAGGTTCCTCGAAGGCCTGGGCTCCGCATTTTTCTTCTCGCCTGCCATATCAACACTGAAGAACGTTGTGAGCGACGAGAGGTACGGCTTTCACATAAACATCTACAACGGAGCTTTCAATGTCGGGGCTGGCCTTGGCGTTGTCATATGGAATTTTCTCGACATATGGATTGGCTGGAGGGCAGGATTCCAGATTGGCGGATTAATAACTGTCGCGACGGGACTGGCTTACCTGATACTTCTGAGGGGCACTCCCGAATCGACAAGAAGGGGGAGCGACCTGCTCAAGAACATTTCGAAGGTGTTCAGGCTCAGGCCCATATGGATTCTCTCCCTTGCTGGGACCGCAACAATGATCGCAGAGGTTGTTGTTGGCCAGCTCTCTGTGTACTACCTGGAGACGTCATTCCATTTCACTGAGTTCCAGGCTATGATGGCCGATGCACTGTTTCTGCTGCTGGGCTTTGTAGGCGGTATTTTTGGCGCATACATGACAAAGAGGTTCGGCGTAAGCAACAGAATCTTTGCAATGGTAAACGTCGTGCTTTCCCTTCTGATACTCCCCTTCGCTTTTGTCAACAGTGCAATTTTCATTTACGGGCTGTCGGTGCTGCTCGGAATACTGACGGTACAGGCATTTTCGCTGATTTACGTAATGGTTGGCATATCACAGAAAGACAAATCGATGGTTGCTTTTTCACTCTCACTTGTGAACTTCATTCAACAGGGAGTTGGTGCTCTTTGGCCCACTGTGTTCGGCATAATCCACGATGCTTCCAATTATCCCGTTGCATGGGTATCAATGGGCCTCATCGGCCTTGCATTTATTCCACTGATGTTCTTCTTCAATGTCAGGAGAGGCCCGGTTTCAGCCAATCCTCAATGAAAAGCCAGTTTTCTTCACTGCAATTGAAATGAAGGCAGTGTGTCCTATCATCCTGTGGTCCGGCCGTGTTTTTCCTTCCCTGACCATGATGTTCCTCTTTATGATCTCCGAGGTTTCAAGCACAAGGAACTGGTTCTTTTCCATTTCAACGACTGCCCTCTCTATCTGGTTGTAATTCGGGGAATACACAACAAGGCTGCCGCCCGGCCTGAGGATTTTTGCAACTGCCTTGATGGCATTCCACGGGTCAGGTATGTCCAGGAACACAGAGTCGTAAAGTGTTTCCGAACTGTATTCCCTTACGTCTCCAACCTCGGAATGCCAGTTTTCAAGGCCGAAGAACTTTGTAAGATTGGATTCGCAGAGCTCCACAGCTTTCCTGTTTATGTCCAGGCCAGTTAGAGAGCCCCCAGGAGATACGGCCCAGAGAAGATGTGCGGAAAACATTCCGTTTCCGACGCCTGATTCAAGAACTCTGGAACCGGAGCGTATGCCTGCCATATATATCATGTATGATGCATCGTGTGTCTTGATACTCTGGAAGGCTCTCTCGGTTGAAGTTTCAAAATCAGCGGGCCTGAATTCAGCGGCAGTGTATTCCCTTCCCTGCAGAATTATTGTGTCTCCGGCCCGAATAACCGTTCCAGGCGGTATTTCATACTGTTTCCTGCCGATAAATATAATGCCTCTGGCTGTATCGACAGTCCCCGTTATTTCTTCTGACCTGAGGATAAGTATTGTCATGGCTGCCCTGCCTCAGTACCTGTTGTTCCAGGTTGCATAGTGGCCCAGCATTATGTCAGAGACATTGTTTCCGGTCCTGCCAGAAATTATGGCACCATTGTGTTCAGATAGGAATGTGTAGCTGTCATTCCTGTCTATGTACTCGACCATTTCATCCACACTGGAATCCTCAAGCGTCTCGTGGTCAACGACTCCGCCCATAGCCGGGCTCTGACCGTCAATGCCGTCTGTTCCTGCAGATATGAACAGCACTTTCTCCTCCGGCCTCAGGTTTCTCAGAACATGGAGGCACAGTTCCTGGTTTCTTCCTCCCTCTCCGTTTCCTCTCACGTTTACTGTCGATTCTCCCGCCCCCACAAACCAGAAATCTGATTTTCGCTTCTGCGCTTCTGCCCTCAGCCTGCTCAGAATGCTCTTTGACAGCTGTTCCACGTCGCCCTGTAGCGTATGTCCAAGGTTCAGGACTTTCTTGTCTGTCTCAAGCTTCAGTGAAATGAAATTAACAAAATTCTCGTTTGACAGCACGATCCTGTTATCCGTTTTGTCATCTTTTCTTTCCACTTTACCCGCACGAGCTATTGCATTTCCTGCATTCCCGCCTATACATTTTCTGTACTTTTCAACAACTGAATCAGACTCTCCTGTCCACGAATACGGAATGAGCGGACCGGAAGCAATGAAATGAAGATCGTTGGAGATGACGTCTGAAATGTAGAGGGCATAGATCTTTCCTGATTTTATGCAGTCAAGCAGTTTCCCTCCCTTCACTGCTGACATTGCAATCCTGATCGTATTGAGCTCGCTTATGCTCGCACCGCTGTCCATTACGCACTTTGCCGTATTGGCAATGTCTCCAATGGAAAGCCCCTCTTCAGGCACCTCGAAGAGAGACGAACCGCCTCCGGATATAAGAAAAACCACGGTGTCCGATTCACTGCATTTCTTCAGCTCTTCTAGAACTGCCGTACTGGATTTCAGCGTCAATTCCGAGGGTAGAGGATGTGTTCCCCTGAGTACCGTCAGTTCGGGAAACTGTGACTTGAATTCCTCATCTTCCGGGATTATGAGAAATGCACTGCTTATCCTGGATGAAAAAACTTCCCTGAATCCCTGGTACATTGTTTCGGCCGCTTTTCCGATTCCGAAAACCTTCACACTGGACCCTTCAGGAATTTCCTTAAACAGAGACGTGGAAGCATCCTTAAGCACATTCTTCGGGCTCATTGAAATAAGGGAAGTGTTCAGCGCCTCCAGAGCCTTTCGCCTGAGGCTGTTTGTTGCTAATTCACTGAGATTACGTACCGGCATGTACTATGATAAACGGGGAGAAACATAAAAATCTGACATCGAAAGTTACTCGAAGTCGACCTCAAGGCCGGACTGGTGCCATCTCATTATGCCGCCTGTCACGTTGACAACATTCTCGATGCTGTTTTCTTTAAGAAACTGGCAGGCATAATAACTCCTCTCGCCGCTGTGGCATATGAGGGCAACCTTTTTCCCGGCAAGCCCTTTGAATTCCTCCAGCCTGTCGGGTATGTCATTCATTGGTATGAGAAGGCTGCCTTTTACGTGGCCAGTATCGCTCCTGTATTCCCAGGGCTCCCTCACGTCAATGACAACAACGTTTTCCGGCTCATCCTTAATGAGCTCTGATAGTTCAAACGGTTCGATTCCTTCTATTCTGTTCCAGTTTGTGAATCCTTCCATACTACCTATCACCTAAGTATAATTTAAGATTAAAACTTAATGACAATAGATAACACATTCTGTTTAAAAACAGAAACAAAATATATTCATTCACCCACCTGCCTTTTTCCGGGGCGGCAGTGCAATGGCTGGCTGTCGCGAATTGTTTCTAAGCCGTTTTTTCAGCCCTGAATTCAGAAATGACCTGCGGCAGGCATATTCTCAGCCATGGGGCATAATCTGACGGGTTCTCATCTATGGCGGACGAGAGATCGTCAAGAGAGATCCACTTGACAGTTTCCACTTCTTCACCGTTGAGGTTCATTTCACCCTCATATTTTCCGAAGAGCACGTGATCAAACTCGAACTCTGTAAGGCCGTTTCCTACAGGTTCCCGGTATGTGAAGGAAAATTTCTCTTCAAGGGGGCAGTCGAACCCAAGTTCTTCTCCGAGCCTTCTGTGTGCTGCTTCCTGTATTGTCTCTCCCGGATACGGGTGGCTGCAGCACGTGTTCGCCCACATCAGGGGAGCGTGGTACTTTGTTGCTGCCCGCTGTTGAAGCAGAGTCTCACCCTTTGAATTGAAAACAAAAACCGAAAATGCCCTGTGAAGCCTGCCTCCATCCTGGTGTGCCCTGAGCTTCTTCTCTGTTCCTATCTGGTTGTCATGCTCATCCACGAGTATGACGTCCGGGTCTTCACTCACGCCAAGACATCATTACAACCATATTTACTTATTCGATCTTACCGCCAACATTTCTGCTTTTGGAAATGTATTATAGCGAAAAATCGATTATGAGCGGTGTACAACATTTCTGTCATCGGGGGCGGAACAGTTGAGGAGAAATACTGCCTGATTGCAAGGGAAGTCGGCAGGCTGCTTGGTTCCAGAAACATTCCGGTCATATGCGGTGGCCTTACCGGGGTTATGGAATGCGTAGCAAGGGGCGTCAGGGAGGCAAACGGCATATCAATAGGGCTCCTGCCTGGATACAAGAGGGACCAGGGAAACGATTACCTCACTGTTAAGATACCCACAGGGATGGGGCTGGCAAGGGATTTTCTCGTTGTCCGCGGCGGAGACGCTGTGATTGCAATCGACGGCTCAACCGGCACCAAGACTGAGGCCTATTTTGCCCTTTCGGAAGGAAAATCTGTTGTATCTATCGGAACTCTCAACATAAAGGAAAGGAAGCCAACGGACGGCAAATTCTTCAAGGCGGAAACTGCAGAAGAGGCTGTCGGGATTGCCATGAAAGAGGCAGAGGAATACAGCCGTAAAAAGGTTGATCCTGCATCATTCCTTTCTGAACTGCGCTGATTTCTGGTACAATATTGTACCAATATTTGAATATATACAGAATCCAATCGGAAGCCTATGAATCCACGGATGATGCTCCCGGTAGTCATAGTGACATTACTGCTTGGGGCTGGATCTGCAATGGGCCTTTCAACAACGGCCACCGCAACATCATCCGGGCATGTCGGGAACTATGTTTTCCAGTACAATGCCACGGACAGTGTTGTGTCGAATCTATCGTATGTGCATGAGGGTACAAGCTACAACCTGACGAACCAGATCAAGGTTGCCGGAGCTACGGGTTTAAACGTGAAGTTCTGGAATCTTGGAAGTGTAGTTTTGGATAACGCAACCATTGTAAAAACAGGATCAGAGAACGTTTTCCTGCTCATAACGCGCGGATCTGGAAGCAATGTTTCTGTAGCTATGGACAGCAACCTCACTGTGACAAGGGTGAACCTCAGTTCCCAGATGGGTGACGTGAACGATTTCATGGACAGCCACTCCAGCCTGAACCTCGGAACCTCGCTGAGTGTGTACAAGGCAGACGTTAACGGAACGCTTTTCTACGTGTTTTCAAATGTGAATGCCTCATACTCCAGTGGAACAGCATATTTCAGCTCAACACTGAAACCAGTTGTTCTTGGAATAGTGCCGTTCCCGGCTCTTCTTCAGGATATATCACAGGGAATACCTGGACAGGGCAAGTTCATGTACAACCAGACAACGGGCGTTGCACAGGGCAGGTATGTTTCCTTTGGGCTGAACAACAGCACAGGAGTAATAGGCAACTTCCAGAGCACTGCAACTTCTGAGAAAGTGTTCAACAGCATAAGCGTGAATGCAAGCGGAAAGCTTGGAGACGGCGAGAATGGATTCCTGCTGCCGGCCGGACAGCCTGTTGTAATGGGATCACTCTTCGTATATTCCAACGGAAGCTATGTATATGCATTCCACGACAACCCGTCACTGCAGTCTGTTGCGGTATGGAAGAACGGAACTGCAAACTTCACGCTTGCAAAAGGCCTGAATGCATCGATCATAAACACTGAGGGCAGCGATTCGCAGATAAGTTCACAGATGGCCACAAATGCAACAGTGTTCTCGAATACTGCGCTTGAATCGGACCATAACGTTGAGGCCGGAAGACAGGCTGTTTTCATTAACGGGACAGGATTCAGGGGATTCCTATTCGTCAACAATGGAAACATATCACTGAACGGTAACTCTGTGCTGATCAAATCCAACGAGACTGCCAGAGTTACTTTTGTTTCACCGCCTGGAATTGATGGACAGCACTTCAGCGCTTCCCAGAAGATCAACTACGCACTCAGGACAGGAAAGATAGCAGCCGAGATAGCCATAACAGGAGCAAATGCATCAGCCAACATAACAGTGCATTTCAACAACACAGTCAGTATGGTCGTTTCCAATGTGACGTCCGGAAAGGCAACCATAAAGCTGTCTTCTGCAGACCACCATGGAGCGAACGTGCTGATATTTGTTTCAAACTCGGTAATATCAAGCAACTCCAACCTCAAAGTAACATTTGACGGAGTCTCGGTATCACTGAGCTCGGTGAACGGCGTCATAAACGCAACAAGCTCAACACAGGCTTCCTTCGCTGAAATGCAGACAAACGGCGGGGTTCTTATTCTGCTGCATGTTCCTCATTTCTCCAACCACACTGTTGTCATAAGTTCGGCGGGAAGCCAAACAACATCGCCAATAAACCTGTCCGGGACAGGCGGCAAGGTACTGCTCATAGGGGCAATTGTCGTTGTCATAGCAGGAATAGCGGCCGCTGTTTCAGTGAGAAGAAAGAAGGCTGAGTAAAAACATCTATTTTTTTTTAATTTTTTCTTATAATTTTTTCATCTGTGTAGAATGCACTGAACCCTCTTTTTCTGAGCATGGTCGCAGCATATGCACTCTGCAACCCTTTCTTGCAGTAGAGCAGGACCGGCTTTCTCTTTTCCATTGTTTCTGAAAAGATTCCAAGCTCGGCGAGCTTTACGTTGACTGCACCGGGATAGTGGGCTCTCCTGAAGTCTTCCCTGTTCCTCATGTCTATAACCAGTGCGTCCTGGTCGACAGAGTACCTCCTGAGGTCTTCACCGATGAGTGATTTCCTGTACTCGATAATCTGCCCGGAGCTGATCCTGATGGCATTTGCTGCCATGCCTTCGACCATTCCCTCCGGCAGCACTTCACTCTTGAGGTCATCTGCTGTGACGGCTATGGCAGGATGAGTGGAGAAAAGAGAGCAGAACTCTCCCGGATCGGATTCAGGGTACGTTCCGATGCGCCTTGCAACGTCCATGATTTCATCCTTGTCCAGACCAATCAATGGCCTGTAAACAGGCAGCACCATACCTGAAGAAAGTGCTTCAAGATTGGCAGAAGTCTGCGATGAAACCTGCCCCAGTGATTCGCCTGTTATCAGGCCCTGCAGACCGTCCTTAATTGCAAGCCTCTGTGCTACCCGGTAAATTACACGCTTGAATGTAACATTGGGGTATTTCAGGCCTCCGCTTTTCACTGTCTCTTCTATGAGCTGCCTCCCGTCAACAATGTAGATGTCTGCGGTTGTTCCGTTCAGCCACCTTCCGAAAAGTTTGGCCGCGGAATCAAGGAAAGATATTGTGTCAACGGGATGTGCGAGCGCACAGAACATCAGGGATACTGTGGAACCTCTCTTCATAAGGTACCAGGCAGCGACGGGTGAATCAATGCCCCCAGACATGAGCGCAAGCATCCTGCCCTGGGAAGAAAGCGGCATTCCGCCCGGACCCTTTATTACTTCAGAATAGAGGTAAGCCTTGTCATCCCTCAGCTCAACATCCACTTCAATATCCGGGTTCTTCAGCGATACGCCGCCTGAAAAAGGAAACAGCATCTCACCGGCAAGCCTTTCAACTTCCAGTGAAGTGAAGCTGTGATTACCTGACCTCCTGCACCTCACTGCGAATTTCTTGCCTTTCAGCCTGTCTCTGAAAGTCTGTGTCACAATGTCGAGAAGTTGATCCAGCGACTGAAAAGTGAATGTCTGTACGTGCGAAAATGACTTTATTCCGAAAACCCTGCTTAAAGAATCTGAAACAGTACCGTGGCCGATACTTGTTTGTATGAATATTCTTCCGCGCTCAACGGAGATGCTGTGATCTCCGTGGGGCGCAAGAACAGATGAGATGTTGTGTACGAGTGTCTTCTCCATGTTCTTCCTGGCCCTTGGGCCCTTCAGGCCTATTTCGGAATATCGTACAAGATACACAACCAGAGATGCAGAACTCATTTAAAAGTTGATGAGTCAGAGCTTCATTGAAGTTGTTGTTATGCCGGTTATTATAGGCACTTCATTGGTGATCCACTGGCGTGCCTTCACCTCCCTGAGCTTTGCGGTTACGTTTGACCATCTGGAAAAGTCATCGACCTCGTAAATGACCATGAACTCGCCGTCCGCAATTCCAAAAGAATATGTTGTGTATGACCTTATGTTCCTGTTGTCAGGATGTGCCAGTGCAACACCAATATGCTCTGCCATTATCTGCTTCCTTTCTTCATAGGGAATCTGGTACCAGGAATTCTCTTTTGACATCGGGTAAGCAACAAAGTATGGAAGCGGATCTCTTTTCAGCGTATCCATGAGATCCTGTCCGGGCTTCAGGTATGGCGACTCCCTGTAGATTGAAAATGATCCGTAAGTGTTGGAAACCATTCCCCTTGTGATTTCTAGCATGCCAGCCTTGAAGTCCGCCAGCTGTTCCGGTTTCCTGGATGCATACCACAGAACGATGTCCATATCGTTTCTGAGAGAACGGTACATCCTGAAATGGGGTATTTCGCCCGCAGCTTCCCTGACAAGCCCGTCCGCTTCAAGCAGGAATTCCCCTCTGGCTTCACTGTCCAGGGACCAGAATTCAGGCCTGAAAGAATAGCACTGAACCATCATGTATACTGGATCCATCCGGACATGATTGCCATAGCAGATAATACGCTTTATGTGTTAATTATTATCATACCAAAAGAATTATTATAAATAACAAAATCTATCATCATGTTAGACAGACCGACTCTTGACAGGGTTAACACAATTGAGTTTTATGTCGGTTCAGCAAAACAGTGGGCTTATTTTCACGAGAGGGCCATGGGCTTCAAGATTATCGGATATGCCGGCCCGGAAACAGGTGTGCGTGACCGCGTCAGTTATCTTGTTGAACAGGGATACGTCAGAATAATGTTTACCAGTTTCATACATCATACATCCGAAATAGGGAAGCACTTCCAGTTGCACGGCGACGGAGTCAAAGACATTTCGATCAACGTTTTTGACATGGACGATGCACTGGGCGATATCAACAGCAGGGGCCTGATAAAGCCCGGAAAGAAGTTTGAAAACAAGACAGGAAACGGTGTGATAAAAACGGCTGCAGTTCCGACTTACGGCGAAACGGTGCACACACTCCTTGACCTTTCAGAATACAGCAATGATATACCTCCGGGATTTGAGCACGTGGACTCCGACGCCAAGGGTGTTGGAATAGCCAGAACCGACCATATTGTGGGCAACGTGGAAGATGCAAAGATGAACGACTGGGTGAACTACTACGTTTCGGGAATGGGTTTTGAGCCGCTGATAAGCTTCGACGACAAGGACATAAGCACGCAGTTCTCCGCCCTCAGGTCAAAGGTTGTTCATTACAATAACAGGAAAATCGTGTTTCCAATTAACGAGCCGGCTCTTGGCCTTAAGAAATCGCAGATACAGGAATACCTTGACTTTTACAATTCTGCCGGCGTGCAGCACATAGCACTCCACACTGAAAACATAATAGACACTGTCAAAAAACTGAAGCAGGGAGGAATAGAATTCCTTTCAACTCCAGATTCTTACTATGAAGAGCTGAAGGACAGGGTAGGGCCAATAAACGAGGATGTTGAAAAACTGAAAGAACTGGGCATACTTGTCGACAGGGATGACTCAGGTTATCTGCTGCAGATATTCACAAAACCGATCGGAGACCGCCCAACCTTCTTTTACGAGATCATACAGAGAAAGGGCGGGACATCTTTCGGAAAGGGCAACTTCAAGGCCCTGTTTGAAGCAATAGAGCGTGAGCAGGAGAGAAGGGGAAACCTGTAAGAAGTGCCCATGGCCAGAATAGGAAGAATCTCTGTTTCAGGAAAGCCCGTGGATGTTGCTTTTCACGACGGCGAATGCTTCTCAATCGGGGAGCTGCTGAGGCGTGACGCTTCAGAAGTCAGAAAGCACATCTTCCAGATCGGTATGACTGAAGGCAGGAACATTGAAGACGCCATTCATGATAATATAAGCGACCCTCTTTCTCCCGGCGAAATCCTGGTTCCCGTTGAACCTGTTCATACTATCAGGGATTTCTATGCCTTTGAAGAGCACGTAAAGGCCGGAAGGAGGAACAGGGGGCTTGACATGATACCAGAATGGTATGAGATACCCGTATTCTACTACTCCGGCATTTCATCGCTCTACGGTTCGGGCATCGGCATACCGTATCCCGAATACAGCAACCAGCTCGATTTTGAACTGGAGCTTGCCTTCGTGATAGGAAAAAGCGGAATCAACATAAAAAGGGAAGAAGCAATGGAACACATAATGGGAATCACGATAGCAAATGACTGGAGCGCAAGGGATGAGCAGATGAGGGAGATGAAGCTGAATCTGGGCCCGGCGAAGGGAAAGGACTTTGCCACCAGCCTGGGGCCCGCAGTCATGACACTGGATTCTCTTCTTTCCAGAAGGGAAACCACAGGAAAATTCAATATTCACATGGAAGCGAGAGTGAATGGAAGAAAGTATTCTGACGGAAACCTGAATACAATATACCACAATATAGACGCAATGGTCGAGCGCGCTTCCATGGGAACAATGCTCCACCCTGGAGACATACTGATGACAGGAACTGTTGGAACGGGATGCATTCTGGAGCTTGGAGCAGACAGGTACGGCTGGCTGAAAAGGGGAGACAGGGTTGAAATGGAAGCAGAAGGCATAGGGATACTGGCAAACACGGTGATTTAGAAATGGTATATTATGTAAAACAGGGAGATGTGCCGGAGAGCAGGCACACGTATGACTCGATGGAGAAACTGTACAGGGAGGAGCTCTTCGGGGAAGAGAGCTTCGATGGCCCGTATTCGCTCATATACCACAGGAATGAACCCACTCGGGTGATTTCCGTGAGCGACGTTCCAAAAGAAGACTTCAGGAGAAAGACTCCGATGAAGCACAGGCACATGCACTTCGACACTGTCAGGCTCGGCAGAAAGGGCGACCTGATAAGCGGAAGGCAGTACGTTCTCTACAATGATCTTCTGAAGATTGGCGTCATAAAGCCTGAAAAGAAACTTGAAACCTATTTCAGGTCGGCCACATCCGAGATCCTTTTTTACATCCAGAGCGGGAGCGGAAAAATGTCATCCTCCTTCGGAACACTTGAATTCAGGCCAAGGGATTACCTGTACATACCGAAAGGAACCACCTGCTCATTTTCATATTCAGATGATCTGGAAATATTCTTCGTGGAATCCTATGAAAGGTTTTCCCTTCCACACAGGTACCTCAACGTATACGGGCAGCTGAAGGAAGGCACCCCGTATTATGAACGCGATTTTGTTGTTCCAGACCTCAAAGCAGACCATGCAGTTCCGGAGAAGAACGCGGTTCTGGTTGACTACGATGACGGTTACGTCCTGGAGCAGCGTGACAGGGATTTCTATGATACAGCAGGATGGGACGGCTACCTTTACCCGTTTACAATAAACGTTGACAGGATGGCACCTGTGGTTGGAAAGCTGCATCAGCCGCCGCCTGTGCACGAAACATTCTCCGGAAAGTCTTTCATGGTCGGGACTTTCCTTCCAAGGCTGTTCGATTTTCACCCGCGGTCCATTCCAATATCTTACTACCACAACAACATTGACACAGACGAGATACTGTTCTACTCATCCGGGAACTTCATGAGCAGAAAGGGGATTTCAGAAGGGTCTATTACACTGCACGCCAGAGGTTTGATACATGGCCCGCAGCCCGGAATGGTTGAAGGTGCGATCGGAAAGAAGCAGACTGATGAGATCGCAGTCATGGTTGAGGCTTATGGGACCCTCATACCAACCGAAACAGCCGAATCTGTTTCTGATCCGGATTACATGAATTCATGGGCAAAGAACTGAGCCTGAATCAGGGTATGAACAGCTCGTTCAGCCCCGAATTCTCATTTATTTTTCTGCGCATTGTGATTGCATCGAATTTCTGAATGTGGATCTCAAGCAGTGGATTTGCGATGCCTGAGAAGAAATGCCCCCCATGTACGTTGTGAGCGTCATCAGCGAGTGATACGTGAATGTGCGCGAGAGGTTTGTCTGCAGCAATTGAACCGTGGAAAGATACAACTTCCATCCTCTGGCCCATGACATCCTTCTGGTATTCCTTTCCCTTCAGATAGCCCACTTCGGCCTTTTCTATCATTCCGACCGCCCACATTATGGCTCCTGCTTTGATCGAGTACCTGTTGATGATCTCGGTAATCTTCTCTTCTATCTTCTCGCCTGCGTCAAGTTTGCAGATTATATTGTTTGAGACTGATGCACACTTCATGCAACACCATTGTACTGTATTTTATTAGCTTTGTTTTGCAAGATAGTCCTGCAGAATCCTGTATGTGAGGCCCCAGACAACGCGGCCCTGCGCCTCATAACATGGAAAGTTGAATTCTGTCACGGAGCTTCTGAGTTCACTGGTATCAAGAATGAACACCTCGTCCACCTCGTCACCTGCAATATAGTCATGGACAAGCGGTTCTATGTCAACGAAGGCAGAAACAGTGAGATTCCTGAGATGGGGCTTGTAGAATCCGTAAAACGCAGACTTTGACGGACGGAATCCGATTTCCTCGACACATTCCCTAAGCGATGCCTCCATGTCGCTCTCGCCGTCCTTGACATAGCCGCCCGGGAAAGCTATGTTTCCGGACCATGGGTCTCCATCCCTCTCCTTTCTCTTTATGAAAACTATGCTGTTACCGTCAGTAATGAGAGTGACTGCTGCCCTCTTTGTTCCTGTTGTTGATTCAGCCGTTCCTGTGAGGCTCTCCATGTGTACTGCATCCCAATATTCTATATTCTTAAATAGACATTTCTGATAACGACCGGTTGAGCTATTACGAGCGGGGTTTGATTGCCTGATGTCCTCTTTCAGGATGTTTGGATGGGACTATAAAGATTCTGAAAAACTGTTCGAACAGATTGCCGCAGTCAATGATGAAACAATCGCAAATATGCTTGAAAAAGCCGGAGTAGGCAAATACATTGTTCTCTCAACCTGCAACAGGTTTGAGGTATACTACGACGGAGACGGCGATACTGCTGTGCTGCCTTTCAGGCCACAGAGGGAACTTTCCGGCAGGGAAGCCGTCAGGCATCTTTTCATGGTCAGTTCCGGGCTGGAATCCCTGTCACTGGGTGAAAATGAGATACTGGGGCAGATTAAGGATTCCTATGAAAAGTCACTTGAATCCGGAACAGTTACGAACCTTCTTTCAAATGTTGCCAGAAAGTCAATAAGCTGCGGGAAGAATGTCAGGCACAAGACCGGAATTTCAGCCGGAAGAGTTTCAGTACCCTCATATTGCGGCCAGCTCATATACTCCAGATTCAGGGGAAACGGAAAAAGAATTTCAGTCATCGGGACTGGAAAGATGAGCAATGACATCCTGAAATATGTTATGGAGGGTAAACCCGCTTCCGTGACAGTTTACGGCAGAAGGCAGGAAGCACTTGCAAGACTGCAGGACAAGTTCAGGTTGCTGAACACCTCTTTCATGAAAGACCTTTCATCAGTTGTTGAAGAATCTGACATAATCGTTTTTGCAACCACTTCAAAGAAGCCCCTTCTTTTCTCATCGGATTTTTCTGTCAACGGAACGGGGAAAGCGATCATGGATGTATCGGTTCCCACAAATGTCGATAAATCAGTTGATTCACTGGAAAATGTCACTGTTGTCAGGCTTTCGGATATAGAGCCTGTGCTGAAGAAGAACATGGAGTGGAAAAGGAAGCTGGTTGATGAGGCTGAAAAGATAGTGGATTCCCAGACGGATGTCATGATGAAGAAGATACTGGAACTTGAATCGGAAGACCTCATATCCAGAATATACAGCTTTTCAAGGAAAATAGGGGAACAGGAAGCGGAAGAGTTCAGGCATTCAATCAGTTCCGGCCAGGACATTGAAAGTTCAATTGAAGGTTTTGTCAATTCTATTGTGAACAAACTTCTGCATCCGCAGACGGCTGCGATCAAGGATCTCGTCAGGAACGGCGGCGCTGGAGAAATCCTTGACCGCCTTGTCAGGCATTACGAAACAGGTGAAAGGGTCAGTGTTTCTGATTATTCAGAGCCTGAAGGTCGGGAAGGTTCCCGAAATCGACGAGCCCAAATTCATCGGTAATTCCATACACCCTGAAGTTGGCAGCCTTTGTCTTGCGCAGAACCGGAGTGAAGTGCTCGTCGCTCAGTAGTGATTGTGAAACATCAGTGCCAGATGAGAAAAAGCTCATTGATGGCGTTATCAGGACCCCGTCTTTTTCATTGTAAACGAAAGCAGGTATCTTCACGGTCCCGCCGACAGAATCCCTCAGAATGAGTGCGGGGTGCTCATGCCCCAGAATGGTGAGCTTCTTCAGCCCCCTGTCCCGGTCTCCGTGATAAATGTAGTAAGATTCTGTCTCATATGATTCATGAAGCTCGATGCCCCTTCTTGAAAGCATGTTCAGGAGAAAATTATCATGGTTGCCACGGACGAATATGAGTTTCACAAGCTTCCTGAACCTGTCAACGAAATGAATGACGTCGTCCCACTCCTGGGGAAGATTCTTTGCGAATTCGTGCTTGAAATCACCGTTTATAATTATCTTCTCGGGGTTGTACCTGTCAAGTATCCTGTCGATCATGCCCTCAACATGGTCCCTCTGAAGCTTTGGGAGAAAGAGGCCATGAAGATTCATTTCCTCCTCAAATCCAAGATGGAGATCTGAAACAACAGCGGCGTTTATGTCACTGAGGTATATGCAGTAGAGGTCGGTGATGAAAACATTCTTTGAGAGCTGTATTTCCTTCATGCGACTGCTTTTCTCTTGACAAATTCTGAGATTCTGCCGATACCTTCCTCTATGATCTCGTCGGAGGCCGCAAAAGAAAGCCTGAAGTGTTTTTCGCCGGCACTTCCGAATGCATTGCCCGGTGTAACTATCACCTGCTTTTCATTGAGGAGATCCATTGCAAACTGGCCCGTTGGGATGTCGAGGTCATACTTCGGGAAGAAGTAGAACGTGCCTTCAGGCTTCCTCAGTGATATTGAATCAGTTTCAGAGAACAGCTTGATAACAAGGTCCCTCCTCCTTCTGAAGGCTTCCCTGAATTCTATGACCTCCCTGTCGCTGTTCAGCGCTTCAAGGGCAGCATACTGTGAAATTGACGGAGCACAGGTTATGGACTGCTGCTGAATCTTGTTACACGTCTTTATGACCTCAAGCGGGCCCTGCAGGTAACCGATTCTCCATCCGGTCATAGCATAGCTCTTCGAGAAACCGCTTATTGTCAGTGTCCTCTCTGCCATTTCCGGTATGGATGCAGGAGAGAAGTGCTTTCCATCAAAAATAAGGTCTTCGTATATTTCGTCCGAAACGAGTGTGAGATCATTTTCTATGACAAAATCACAGAGTGCCCTGATTGATTTCTCGCTGTAAACCTTTCCAGTCGGGTTTGCAGGGCTGTTGAAAACAAATATCTTTGTCCTTTTGTTGACGAGTTTTGCTGCAGCTTCAAGGTCCATTTCATAGTCAGAATCGGTCGGGACGAACACCGGAACAGTTCCTGCAAGTTTGGCAATATCCGGATATGAAAGGTAATACGGATCAGGTATCAGGACCTCATCCCCTTCTCCTGCAACAGAAAGCAGGGAAGAGTATACTGCAAACTTTGACGGCGTAACGAGTACGCTTTCCGGCGAAGCGTCTATTCCATTTTTCCTCTTCAGTTTTTCTGCAATTTTTTCCCTGAGCGGCATTATTCCTGCAGAAGGCGTGTAATGCGTTCCCCCCTCCCTGGCTTTGGTGAATGCTGCATCTATGATCCTCTCCGGTGTGGTAAAGTCCGGTTCTCCAATTCCAAAACTGCACACTTTCTTTCCTTCGGCCTTCAGTGTTTCTGCAATTTTTGTAAGCTTAAGTGAGGCAGACTCTCCAATGTTGAGTGATCTCCTTTCTCTCATCGTCACCACAACATTTTCACACAATTAAAAGCTATGATTGTTTAATCGAACGAATCCCGGTTTGCGTTGCATGCGGGAATAGTATAGTTCTGATGCGAACAGACAGCTGCAAAATATTTGAAGCTCCGGTGTTTTGTGAAGCTCCTGATGATACGATGCACCATCGAATATAAAGTACTGATCCACTATTGAGAATTCTTTAAGTAAAAGCCCATTATTCAGGAAACTGGTGATGACGTCCACCCATAAATGCTTGGATGGCTGATGACGTCTGTTTCGGAGTAAAACATGACGTTGCTATGGGTAGAGACGTTGATACAGATACTTGGAGTGCTTGTTCTGGCTCCACTGGTGTCCGGGTTGCTGAACAAATCGAAAGCGTTTTTCGAGGCAAGGGCCGGCCCGCCTGTTCTGCAGCCATACTACGATCTTGCAAAGTACCTGAAGAAAGAGATTCTCATTCCTTCAAATTCAACCAGGGTTTTTTTCCTGGTGCCTTTCTTTGTCTTTGGAATCTATGTACTGATATCGTTTGTTATCCCGGTTATACTTCCATTTCCAAACTACCTGTCCACAATAGTTGATTTTCTTGGCGGAGGCCTTCTGTTTGGTTTAACCTCATTCCTTCTTATACTCGGCGCCCTAAATTCCGGAAACAACATTTCTGCAATGGGGGCCAGCAGGTCAGCGACCTTTTCTGCTTTTGCTGAACCGACACTCATAATGGTATTCTTCTCTGTTGCACTTATAACAGGCACGAACAATCCATATGTCACTAATTCCATTTTGTCCGGTTCACTGACCAGCTACCTGGGGCTTTCCCACTTGCTTGCCACGGCAGCCTTCTTCATGCTTCTTCTCTTTGAAACCGGCCAGCTGCCGCTCGAAAGCACCTCAACCATGGAACTCGGAATGATAGATGAGGCAAGAATATACGAATATACAGGCAGGCATCTCTTCCTGATCAAGTACTCCTCAATGCTGAAATTCTACCTTCTGGGATCTGTGTTCCTCAATGTATTCCTTATTCCGTGGTTCATGCAGAACGGTATCGCCGGTTCTTTTCTGGATATCCCGGTAATGATACTGAAATGGCTGGTACTCATAGGAATTCTTGTTGTTGTGAATGAGAGCCTTGGAAAGGTCAGGCTCTTCAAGATACAGGACTTCCTTGCCATTTCATTTGCCCTCTCAATCTTTTCCATTATTACACTTTCGCTTGGAGGGATATTGTGATTTTCACTGAAATAGAAGGAATAATCGGCGCGCTTATGCTCGGCTCGACCCTCATTGTGCAGACCAGATCATATATCAGGCCAATGACCAATACTGTGGTTACCCAGTCTGTGCTTCTTGCTATGTATTCCCTCATTATCGGTGTGACTGACCACCTGTACGAACTTGTCATACTGGCTGTGCTCATTGTGCTTCTCAGGGGGGTGCTCATAAGATATGTTCTCAACAGGAGGTTGCCGGTTAACCGTGTATTTGCAAAGGAATATTCACATGGTGTTTCGTCTGTCACGCTGGCAAGTGTCATCCTGCTGATAGCATCTTTCCTTGTTTACAGATACACTGTTTCCACCCTGATCAATGCCCCGCTTGGTGCAATAGGAGTCTCAATCATAGTACAGGGGCTTCTACTCATCAGTACCAGGAGAAACAGTTTCGCTCATTTCATTGGATACGTGGAGGAGGAGAACGGCATAATATTCCTCAGCTTGTCGATAATCCCGCTCCCCCTTATTGTGGAGATAAGCGTATTGCTTGACGTCCTTGCACTTGTCATAGCAGGAGCTGTTCTGGTGAAGGACAATATAGAGCATTCAAGAGTGGAGGAGCTGATAGGATGAACCTGCTCATAACGCTGCTCATAGCGGTTCCAGCCATCTTCTCATTTTCGTATTTCACCAGGTATTTCAGGCAGCTCACTGTCATTTCATCGATCATAACGCTCACAGTTTCACTCTACATTTATATAACGGCGGAGACAATGGCGGGCACTTATTTTGTGGATTATGTGTCGAGATATTTTCTCATAACCATTTCCTCAATCTATTTCCTTTCAGTCATATTCGGACTTGGTTATCACCACAGAATGGGCGAATCAAAGAACATGAGGCTGCACTTTTCCCTCATGGACCTCTTTGTTGCGAGCATGCTCTTCTCCATAACAGTGAACAATTTCGGCCTACTCTGGTTCGGCATAGAGGCTACGACTGTTTCCAGCGCACTTCTTCTCGTCATAGAGAGGGAACCGCTCAAAATCGAGGCTGCATGGCGTTATGTCATCATAGTTTCAGCAGGCCTGACAATAAGCCTGATTTCTGTCGTCGTGATGTATTATGCCTTCGGCGGCCTGACCATAAGCAAGCTTATATCGATGCCGAGGCAGTACAGCGAGCTTACAGAAATCGTTGCCGGTACAGCACTTGTCGGTTATGGAACAAAAATAGGCCTTTTCCCGATGCACACCTGGCTTCCCGATGCACACAGCGAGGCACCGTCAGAAGTCAGTGCTATGTTTTCGGGCGTATTGCTCCCCGTTGCAATATATGCGCTTTACAGGGTCTTTGAAGTTACGTCTGACCCCCGCATCAACGTTCTGTTTCTTGCATTTGCACTGATGACTATGGTTTTCTCGGCCCTCATAATGCCTTCACAGAGATATTACAAGAGAATGTTTGCGTACTCGACCATGGAGAATATGGGGCTGATCCTTATCGGCTTCATAACAGGGGGCATTGCACTCACCGGAGCCCTGATCCTTGTAATTTCCCATGCATTCGGAAAGGGGGGTGCATTCTACTCTTCCGGTAACATTCTTGAGAACTATGAGTCAAAGAAAATTGCAGATGTAACCGGCCTGAGGCAAAGAATGCCCCACACATCAGTTTCGCTTGTCCTTTCTTCCCTTGCGGTCACTGGTTCTCCGCCATTTGGAACGTTCCTCGGTGAGTTCTTTATTCTTATAGGCCTTTTCTCAACCGGAAATTATCTCGCTTTTTCTGTTGTGATCATATGCCTGCTGCTGGCGTTTGCAAGTATAATGTACCACATTTCGGGAATGGTTTTCTCTGACAAAGGGGGAGAGATCCTTGAATCGTCCCGCTCGCAGCGTGCAGTTGCCATTTCTGCATCTGTCATTGCGCTGGCAATTCCATTCATCTTCTTTGTGCTGGAGGCGGTCTGAATGGTCTCGGAGGATATAATCACCGGTGCGTTTGAACTTGAAGAGGGAAAGTGGGCAGTGGCCAGGGGTTTCGGGGAGCCATCCTGGAAACAGGCCCCTATTGCTGATCTGTCCGGAAGGGAGGATTTCCTCGTGTGCACAGGAAGATTCAGGGAAGAGTCCAGCGGCAAAGATGTACTCAATTTCACATACGGCCCTTCTGCAGGTGGCCTCACAGAATCAGTAAAATTCAACATTTTCACCTATGGTGAAAGAGTCCTTTCAGTTCTTCCAGAACCGGGCTACAAGAGCAGGAATATCAGAATTTCCGGAAACGGTATCGACAGCGCAATGCTGTTAGTGGAGAGAATCAACGGCATCCTTTCGCCCTTCTATTCAGGCATGTTCGCCCAGGCTGTAGAGGCCATGCTTGAACTGGAAAGCGACAGCAGTCTCGGGCTTTCCCGCATAATAATGAATGAAACTTCCAGGATATTCAGCCACCTTAACGTAATTGGAAAACTTGCGGAGGGCGCTTCCCAGAGAGTGGCTTTCAACCTGATCTTTGCACTCAGGGAGAAACTTGCCAGGATTATATCCAGAAGGTTCGGCCACAGATACTTCTTCGGCATAAATGGAATAGGCGGCCTGAGAAGGAAAGTGGACTTCAAGGGCATTTCGCAGGACATCAATAAAATAGTTGAGGAAGTCAGGCAGATATGGTCGCTGCTGGAAGAGTCAAGAATATTTATCGACAGGATACAGGGCACTGCGGCAATAAAAAAGGACTGGCTTCTGGGTCCGGCTGCAAGGGCTTCAGGAATAGGTGTTGATTCCAGGCTTACACCATCGCGCCTTCCGTATGGAGATCTTGTTCTGGAAATCCCTGTCTACAGGGAAGGGGATACACTTGACAGGGCACAGGTCAGGAGGGATGAGATATTCAGCTCAGCCCGTGTGATCGAGAGCGCTGAAGCATCCATGAGAACGGTTCCCGGACCTGCTGTTCTGTCCAACTTGCCCGATGGACGTGAATGTTCTGTCCGCACTGAATCGCCCGGAGGGGACACTTTAATGAGAATTTCAATGAGTGGTGCAACAATCTCAGACATATACATCAGACCTGCTTCTGTGCAGAATCTTTCTGCATTCTCCGCAGGCATGAAGGGAAACCTGCTTACCGATTTTGTCTTTGGCTTTGAGGGCCTTGACATTCATGTTTCAGAGCTCGGGGTGATACTTTGAAATTCTGGGCAATTCTCGGTTTTCTGAAAAAGAAGTACACTTCAGGGTTCCCAAAATCAGATCCGGAGGAAATACCCCTCTGGACAACGACACCTGTGAGATCCGGCACGAAAGAAGTGACCTGCCCCGCAAATGCGATTGATAATGATCTTGTGGACATTGAGAAGTGCATATCCTGCGGTTACTGCCGGGAAGCTTTCACTCCAGACGGGATTCTGCCTGTTTCACGTGTTGTGAAGAGTGAAAAGGCGTTCAGGAAATCGTTTCACGTCTACCTGTTTGATTCAGGGTCTTGCGGTGCATGCAACAGTGAAGTAAAAGCACTGTCAAATCCATATTACGACATGAGCAGGCTGGGAATCTCATTTGCTGCAACTCCAAAGCACGCAGATGCTCTG
The DNA here is from genome assembly GCA_046703525.1 of Thermoplasmataceae archaeon. Lineage (GTDB taxonomy): Archaea > Thermoplasmatota > Thermoplasmata > Thermoplasmatales > Thermoplasmataceae > WAQW01. Next base: position 23,728 of record JBJKSW010000081.1, on the reverse strand, counting down.
CTAGTGGCAGGAGTCCTGTCCCAGGGAATGATGGAACCGCTCCGGAAAGCCGTTGAAATGATGCCTGCCCCGAGGCTTGTCTTTGCAATAGGGGCCTGCGCAATAACTGGCGGAATAATAGGAGAATCGATCAGCTCAATAGTGGACGCAGACGTTATGGTTCCAGGATGCCCGCCCAATCCTTACACGATTCTTGACGCACTCCAGAGGGCAAGGGAGGCCGGGAAATGATTGTGTTGCTTCTGATTGTAATTACACTGGCTCCACTGCTCATCTCAGTGTTCAGCGCAAGGGCATCCTACATTGCAGGCATTCCTGCCTTCGCTGCAACCGGGTTGATTTCATTCTTTGCTCTGCTGGAGAACATAAACAGAACAGGAATCTTGAGCCAGTACCTTGCTGTCGGCATAGATCCACTGTCTTCAGCATTCCTGCTCATTCTATCGCTTGTCTGGATCCTCACAAGCTACTATTCTGTCGAGTATGACAGGGGATCGCGCAGCAATTCACTGTCATACAACCTCGCAATATTCGCAATGGTTATTCTTGTGCTCTCGAGGTCGTTTCCTGTTTTCATATCAGCCTGGGAGACAATGACGATCTCCGGGTTTCTTCTGCTTGGGTACAGAAAGGGGGTTTCATCGATCCCGCCTTACGTCTTTCTGGTTTACGGGGAACTGAGTACACTGTTTGTCATAATAATGGCGGCCGGAATGTATTTTCAGAGCGGAAGCCTGCTTTTCAATGCCGGAATCTACAGCCAGTACATGCTCTTCATCGGTGTTACCGGCTTCTTCATAAAAATGGGGGTAATGCCCTTCCAGATAACCGAGTGGCTTCCTATAGCCCACGGGAATGCAAGCACAAACGGGTCCATCCTGTTCAGTGCAACAATGACAACAGCCGCCGTCTATTCTATACTGAGGTTTGTGAGCCTGGCTGTGGAGAACCAGACATTCGGAATTCTGATTATGGCAATAGGTGCATTTTCTCTGATGTTCGGAGCCATATATGCCGCATCGTCAGAGCATGTCAAGATGCTGCCAGCCTACAGCACAATTGAGAACTCTGGGGCAATGCTTATCCTTGTTGGGTCTTTCATCAATTTCAGGGTCCTTGGCTCCGCAGAAATGGAAGCATTTTCAATGGCAGCACTGATGATATTCGCATTTGCTCACGCAATGGGAAAAGCAGGCCTCTTCATGTTCTCAGGCATAATGGAGCAGAGTTCTGGGAGCACAGAAATCAAAAGTTACAGGGGAGGCTCAAACTCAACATACTACGGGGCTGGCGGCTTCCTGATTTCAACTTCACTTTCAGGAATGCTGCCCCTCGGAGGGGGGGTTGGCGAATGGATGCTGCTGGAATCACTTTTCGTGATGGCTGCTACAGGCAATTCAACGCTTACTCTGGTTTCCACTGTTGTTGGGGCAATGGCGGCACTGGGTGCGGGAATATCCATCATTTCAATGACAAAAATATTCGGATATGGTTCCCGGGGTGAACATGAACGGGGTCGTAAGGAAGGATCAATGAGGACGGCACTGTTGATTGCAGGGGGAACAGTTCTCCTTGCCGGGACGCTTGCAACACTCTTCATCAGCATGATCAACAATGCCGTAATAGAGGTGACCGGGCTCAATACAACAGGCATGATTACCGGCGCCCTCATAGTGCCGGAGGGATTGCTGATACAGTCAACAGGGAGCTCAGGAACTTTCGGAGTCATTTCTCCGCTCTTCGCCGTAGCAGCCATTTCCGCCTTCTCACTGTCTGCATATGCTCTGGCCGGAAGAAGGAAGGTCAGAAGAGTGGATTCCTGGAATGGAGGAATAAAGGAGGAGGACACTCTTCACTCCTTTGCATACGCAAATTCACTGAGGCTCACAATGAAGAGACTGTATCTGACGAGAGAAGAAAGGAAGGGCACAGACTATTCCGAGCGGACATTTGACGCATTCTGGATATTCATGCTATTCGCGGCAAAGAAATTTGCAGCATTTTCGAAACTTTTCGGAAGGGGCATAATGAACAGCAGCCTTGCATCCTATGTATTCTACATAATCATAGCATTCTTTGCCGTAATGCTGTATGTTGCCCTGTAGAGGCTGCAGCCCGATGTTACTGCTGCTTCAAAGGCGTGTTTCAATAGTGTTAATACGATTGAATAAATGCTGCCAGAATGATCAACAGAGAACTGGCTGAATATACAAAGAATCTCATGAAGGTGGGCAGCAAGCCCGGAGATTCGGGATCCCCTGTTTCCATGTGGAGGGAAACCGACAGGCTGAGGGGAAAGCCCGAGGAAACGGCCGTGGTTATATTCAGGACCAGGGGCTGTTCCTGGTACAATTTCTCGTCGTGCACAATGTGCGGCTACTTTAATGATGTTTCAAGAAGCGTGAGTGAGGAAGACCTTATGAAGCAGATAGACAGCGTTGTTTCCTCAATAAATGGGGTGGAAATACTGAAAGTATTCACCTCAGGCAGTTTCCTGGACCCGATAGAAATCCCTGTTTCAGTCAGGCAGTACTTCTTTGACAGCCTTAATGGAAAGATCGACAAGTTCCTCATAGAATCCAGGACGGAATACCTCAATCAGAAAAACCTGGAGACTTTCATGAGCCCTGATTACAGCGTGAGAATTGCCATAGGCCTGGAAACATCAAATGACGAACTCATAAGGGACAGCATCAACAAGGGATCAACATTCGCAAAGTTCAGGGATTCTGCCACCGCAGCAAGAAAACTTGGATATGAAGTCCGTACTTATCTTCTGTTCAAGCCCCCGTTCATATCTGAGAAGCGTTCGATGGAAGACATGATGCAATCTGTGAAAGATGCTGCACCATATTCTGATGACATTTCAATAAATCCGATGAACATTCAGAAGAACACGCTCGTTGAACATCTGTGGAAGAAGGGCCTTTACAGGCCGCCCAGGCTCTGGAGCGTCGCCAGGCTGCTTGTTGATTCACTCAGGTCCGGTTACAGCGTTGTATCGTACCCCACAGGTGGAAACAGGCTCAGGGGTGCGCACAACTCCGCTGGGGACAACAGCCTATTGAAACTCATTTTCGATGCCTCCCTGAACCAGGATCCTTCTGAACTTGAGAAATACATGGAAAAAAGTGACCTGGAAACATACCTGAATGACCTGGAAATAGAAGCTCTCCAGCCAATGCAGACTGATTACTTCAGGATGGTGGAGAGAATGTCATCTCTGACTGCCAGGCTATGAAAATCATATAAACCACAAGCAAATTCTGACATGATACCTGTGAAGCTTAAAGACCTGGGAGAGCGGACAATCATCAGGGAAATAACTGAAAGGTTCATGCGCGACAAAACAACCAATGACTGTGCTGTCATAGGATCCGGCGATGAATACATACTGCTGAGCACAGACCTCGTATCCACGGCTACAAATATTCCGGAAGGGGCCAATCCGCGCCTCATAGGGGAATTTGCCGCATCCGTAAATCTCAGCGATATTGCTGCAATGGCAGGAATGCCCATTGGAATGCTGGTCACGCTCGCTGTTACCCCGGAAATGGATGACAGCTACCTCTACAAGGTAATGGAAGGGATTGAGAGAAAGCTTGGCAAATACGGATCTGAGATTCTCGGCGGTGACACAAAGGAAGGTGAATCACTCTCAATAGCCGGCACCGCTGTTGGAAGGCAGAAGAAGAGACTTACAAGGTTCAGGACACACGTGAAGGAGGGGCAGGTTCTGTGTGTAACCGGAAAGCTTGGGAGGGCAGCCTCCGGCTATGTATACTACAGGTCCGGGTACAACGTTACCAAAGGCATTGAGATGATCATGGATATCAATCCCAGGATCAATGAAGCACAGATCATATCAGAATATGGTGGAAAATTCATGACCGACCTTTCGGACGGCTTATACTCATCCATCAGCCAGCTGAAGAACGACCTTTCTATGGGCGCCAAGATAGTTGAAGATGAAATTCCTGTTCACAGAAGTGTTTCAAAGGCTTCAGAAATCAGTGGAGATTCAATCCTGAACATCTCTGCGGGATTCGGCGGCGACTACGAACTGCTGTTCACTATAGACAATTCATCGTATGCAGATTTCAAAGATGCAATGGAATCAGAAAAAATACCTGTTTCTTATATCGGAGAAACCTGGAAGGGTGACAACATAATATTCAACGGAGAAAACTGGTCTCCGATCTCACTGACCGGATATGAACACTTCAGGGAAATGCCAAGACTCGGTCCGTTTTAGAAAATTCAGGGGTTGTCCCTCAATTTTTCCCTTATGAGAGACTTTATCCTGTCAGTTTCGTCTTTCAGTGTCTTGATAAAATGATCAAAAGGTTGATGGTGCATAAGGAATCAGTACATTCGCGTTATTAAATGTTGCTATATTAATAATAGCAGACATTATTACAATCAAACAATTTATAATTATAAATTGTGCCTTCAGAACATAATTTCAAAGGGTATCTTAAAATTTGGAGTCGATAATAGACGAACCATGATTTCTTTATAAGAGAACTTCTCTATTATACATTACATCTCATAATCGGACACCAACCTTCGGCTGGAAACCGCCTATCGCATGCTTTTTAATCTTGTGATAATAACGGTCTGCTTTCGATGCGAAAAGCTGGATGATTCCCATGTTTGAAAGGATTGACACAAACTTAAAAATGACTGACCTTGCCACTGGTGTACTTGAAGAGTGGAAGTCAAAGGGGATTATCGGCAAAGCTTTCACGAGGGAAGGAAGCAGGAAATTCACATTTCTGGAAGGGCCTCCGACTGCAAACGGAAGGCCCCATGTTGGCCACCTTATACAGAGAACATACAAGGATGTCATACTGAGGTACAAGGCAATGACGGACCATACACTGGTGGGCCGTTCGGGTGGATGGGACTGCCATGGACTTCCTGTTGAAATAGAAACAGAGAAGAGCCTCAACATAAACACAAAAAAGGAGATAATGGACTACGGAATAGAAAAGTTCAACAAGCTCTGCGAGGCCAGCGTATTCAGGTACATAGATGAGTGGAAACAGTGCGACCTCAACTTCGGTTTCTGGATCGACCATGAAAATGATTATGTCACTCTCAGGGACGATTACATAGAAAGCGAGTGGTGGGCACTTTCCACTCTATTCAAAGAGGGCCTTCTTTACAGGGATTTCAAGATAGTCCCCTACTGCCCCAGATGCGGAACTTCACTCAGTTCACACGAGGTTGCACAGGGTTATGATGACGTTTCTGACCCTTCAGTCTTCGTAAAATTCAGGGTTCACGGAACAGAAAAGAGATACTTTCTCGTCTGGACCACCACCCCATGGACACTTCCGTCTAATCAGTTTCTTGCTGTTTCTCCGGACATAGATTACCTTCTGGTTGAATACAACGAGTCAGAGCTTTACCTGGCAGAAAAACTCGCAAAACAACTGCTTGGAGATGAATACAAAATACTGGGCAGGTTGAAGGGCTCTGAACTTGTTGGAGTGAAGTATGACCAGATCATACCGTTCCTGGATCCCGGTGACAACACACTCAGGGTAGTTTCGGGTGACTTTGTGAGCACCGAAGAGGGAACAGGAATAGTGCACATAGCCCCCGCTTTCGGCGCAGACGATTTTGAGATTGGAAAATCAGAAAAGGTAGAGCTTCTGAACCCGGTGAACCAGAGCGGGAAATTCGAAAGTGAAAATCTTCCTTGGAATGGAGTGGGCGTAAAGGAGGCAGATCCGGAAATAACAAAATACCTCAAAGAAGAGGGTAAGCTTTTCAGAAGCTCAAGAATAAAACACACATACCCGTTCTGCTACAGGTGCAAGACGGCACTTCTTTATTACCCTCTTGAAGCATGGTTTATAGGCGTATCAACCAGAAGGAAAGACCTGATCGAAAACAACATGAAAATAAACTGGATACCTTCCTACCTGAAGGAAGGCAGATTCGGCAATTTCCTTGAGGAAGCAAAAGACTGGTCATTGAGCAGAAACAGATTCTGGGGAACCCCGTTGCCAGTCTGGAGCTGCCCTGAGGGCCATTTCACTGCAATAGGAAGCAGGAAAGAACTTGAAGAAAGATCAGGAAAGCTGCCTGAAAACCTTCACAGGCCGTACGTTGATGATATAACGTTCAGGTGTGACAAATGCGGAAAGGATATGGTCAGGGAACCACATGTCATAGACACATGGTTTGACTCCGGGAGCGCAACATATGCATCGAAGCACTACCCTTTCTCTGGCGTTGACCTTAAGGAATCGATTCCTGTAGATTTCATACTTGAGGGCATGGACCAGACTCGGGGCTGGTACTATTCCATGCACGTGATAGCATCCCTTATGTTTGGTACAAACGCGTACAGGAACGTTCTGACAACTGAATTTGTTCTGGATGAAACAGGCAAAAAAATGAGCAAGAGCCTTGGAAACTCTGTGTATGCATCTGATGCGATAACAGAGATTGGCGCCGACCCTATGAGGCTCTTCTTTCTCAGCGGGGCTCCGTGGAGAGTTAAGAATTTCGACAGGAAAGTCATTTCCGAGATCACGAGGCGCAATCTGTACACCCTCCTGAATGTATATTCGTTCTTTGCATCAAACGCAAACCTTGACAACTTCGAATTTGAGGGTCTTCCAGAACTGAAGAATCCACTGGACAGGTGGATAGTTTCGAGGCTGAACAATACAATGAACGTTGCTGCAGACGCATTTGAGTCTTACAAGCCTCATGAATGCTTTGCCTCCCTGGAGAGCTACATAGACGATCTCTCAAATTCTTATCTGAGGCTGTCCAGGAGAAGATTCTGGTCAGAGGGAGGAGATGCAGAAGACAAGAAAACTGCGTATTCTGTCCTTTACTACAGCCTTCATACAATAGCAAGGGCACTTGCACCGCTTGTGCCATTCTTCTCTGAACTCCTTTATACCAAGCTGAAAGGAAAAGAGGAAAGTGTGCATTTCGAACACTACCCTGCATCGGAGGAGAGAATGATAGATACTGAACTTGAAGATCAGTTCAGGGTCGCGAACCTCATACTTGAACGGTCCAGGAAACTAAGGCAGAACCTCTCAATAAAAGGAAGGCAGCCTGTTACAGAGGTGCTTGTCAACCACCCTGCAGGTTTGCCTGAAGAAATAATGGAAATAATCCTGCCGGAACTCAACACAAAAGTACTCAGGTTCATAAAACTGGATGAAAGGCCTGTTCTCAGTGAAATCAAACTGAACTTCAAGAAGGCTGCACCCGTGCTGAAGGGGGAAGTGAACGGTGTGGCATCCGACCTGGCTGAAATGGATGCGGCAAAAGTCTCAGCAACAGTCAGGGAAGGGAAGAACATCAATGTCAGAGGTAGAGACATTCCTCCGGATTTCATTGAAATAAAGGAAAAGCCCCTTGAAGCATTCGGCATGGAGAAAGACGAGCGCACCGGACTTGAAATATTCATAAACAGGAGAATAGACAGGGATCTGCTGCTTGAAGGCCTTTCGAGAGAGATAATAAGAAGAATCCAGGTCATGAGGAAGGAAAAGAATCTGGAGTATGATGACCACATTTCCCTGGTTATTTCTGCGAACGGCGACATAAATGATGCCATTGTGAAGTTTGAAGGCGTAATAAAAACGGAAACGCTGACAGACGACATCAAGCAGGGAGAGGACAGTACTTCAGTCACATGGAACGTTGACGGGCAGGAGATAAAAATATCCCTGTACAGGCTGGAAGGAAAACCGGATCAGTGAGGTTCAGCTTATCAGGCTTCCCTCGCATTTGCCTTCTGACAGTATGGTTTCAATCTGTTCCGGCTTCCTGCCGTCAATTACATAGATCTTTGTGCTGGATCTTCTGGCTATAGTAAGTGAGACCGGATCCATGAATACATTCGATCCTGCTCCCGCAGACTCCTTCATTGACAGCTCGAGTGCCTGATCATATGAGAGTCTGGCAATTCTCTTTGCACTGCTGTTTTTCCTGGGATCACTGTCATAGACGCCGTCAACAGAGGTGGCATTTACGAGGATCCCGCATTTCATTCTCTCTGCCAGCAGTGCCGCAACTGTATCTGTCGTGTGCCCCGGAGTTGTGCCTCCCATCACTATTACTCTATGGGTATCCAGCAAATCCATGGCCTCCTCGACTGTTTCAGGCACGCGCCTGGAGGCATCTTCTATAAGGGAGGCTGCAGATAGAGCATTCAGCCTCGTTGCAAGTATTCCAACCTGATCAAGCAGATACTCACTTGCCTTTTCTTTTCTCAGCGACGTGATATATGATCTGGCGACCTGCCCCCCGCCGACAACAATTGCTATCTTCTTCTGTTTGATCATGCTGAGGATTCTGGAGTACTTTTTTATGAGCTTCACATCAACCGGATCGTCAGAGATCACCGACCCACCCAGTGAAATAACAACACTACTTTCCATCTGACCGGATCAAGATTAAATACAATTATAAACTTTCTACAAAATGCCGACAGACGATAAACAGAGAAAGAAGTACGAGTTTAAAAAAGCACTTCAGGAACTCACTGACCTGAAGGGCAGGGGAACAGAACTCATCTCTCTGTATATCCCTCCTGACAAGCAGATTTCTGACGTTGTCCAGTATCTCAGGGAGGAATACTCGACATCGGCAAACATAAAATCAAAATCCACTCGCAAGAACGTTCTTGGAGCCATTGAATCCATAATGTCCAGGCTCAAGTACTACAGGTTTCCACCGGACAATGGCCTCGTTTTCTTTGTAGGGCATGTGGCAAGCAGGGGAGACCAGACCGAGATGTACACGAGGATTGTTGAGCCTCCGGAACCTATCCAGACATTCATGTACAAGTGCGATTCAGTATTTCATACAGAACTGCTGAGCACTCAACTTGAGGAGAAGGAACTCTACGGCCTGATAGTCATGGACAGGAAGGAAGCAACAATAGGCCTTCTGTCCGGAACGGTAATACAGCTCATTTCCAATGAGCAGTCCCTTGTGCCTTCGAAACACCATCAGGGAGGCCAGTCATCCAGAAGGTTCGAGAGGCTAATTGAAATAGCAGCACACGAGTATTTCAAGAAAGTGGGAACAATAGTCAATGATGCTTTTGTCCCTTCAATAAAGAACATAAGGGCAGTATTTCTCGGCGGCCCCGGTTCAACAAAGAATTTCTTCCTTGAGAGGGATTACCTCAGGAACGAGATAAAAAACAAGATCGACGAGACTTTCGACATAGGATATACTGACGAGTCCGGCCTGAGGGAACTGGTGGAAAAAGCGGCAGGATCCATGAAGGACATGCAGATATCCCGGGAAAAGGAACTCATGAACAAGTTTTTAATCGAGATAAAGAAGAGCGACGGCAGCCTTGCAGTCTACGGAATAGATCCAATTGTCAGGGCACTGGAAAACAAGACTGTGGAGCTTCTGCTTGTTTCAGAATCGCTGGACAAGTATATGATAACATACGAATGCCCTTCCTGCCGAAGAACTAAGGTTCTATATGCAAAGGAAGAACAGGACATCAATTGTGAAAACGACGGTACAGCAATGAACGTAACGGGCAAAGAAGATCTCGTGGAAGTTTTCTACAATCTTGCCGAGGCAGCAGGAACAACTGTCGAGATAATATCCGGTGACAGCGAAGAAGGCAAACTGCTTAGCAAGGCATTCGGCGGTGCAGGAGCCGTTCTCAGATACCTGCCAAGCCAGTCGATGTCGGAATCACTTCAGTGATCCGGAATCACGCGTGGGCCATGTCCACTACTATTACATCTTCTACCGATTTGAGTGACCTGATTGGAACCACATATCTCCCTTCAGGATCTCTCTGAACTGCGCTGAACTCAAATTCGCCCGCGGGAACAATAAGTATGTTCTTCACAGCACCTGTTTCAGTGTCGAACACAAAATCATCCAGTCTTCCGACCATCTGGCCGGTGTTGGTCACAACGGACATTTCGAGGAGATCGTTAGTGAATTTCTTCAGCATAGGCAGCGCTTGTAAATAAATTCTGGACTTATAAATATGTTTGTCAGCCGTTTTCAACCTAGAGTGTATTAAACGCTGGACCCTGAAACAAATAGCAGCAGAATTAGCCGATTGTATACGTCGTCAGAGTTATTTCAAGTCAGAGTCACAAGCGGGCTTGTTACATTGACTGAAATGCCCTCGATCTGCAATACAGAGGGATTCATGATTACACTCGCATTCACAGGAAGCGTGTAAAAGCTCGTTACAGACGCAAGTTCCGCATATGATTCCGATTGTGCCGAAATCATAACAGAGGAGAGAAGCGCTGCAGCAGATGAGGCGAATCCGACAATGCTGTAAATTTCTGCGATCAGTGCAGCAGTTGCAATTTTTCCGCCGCCAGGGGGAATTGCGAGTGCGGCCGCGGCAGCTACTGCAATCCCCACGCCTGCTATGGCGGTGGAGAGGAGGCCGGTAATGGAAGACAGTTCTGTATTTGTGCCAGCTTCAAGCGAAGACCACACGGATGTGAAGTTGACCTGCTGGCCGTAATTGAGAATGCCTTTGTAACCGGAACTGTCTCCGGTTAATTGAGCCAGTGCACTCGCAAAATCCCCCGGCAGATACCCGCCACCTATGGAAAAGTAGCCGTTTGACGGTGGCTGGACATAATCCTGCAATTGCCAGTCATTCTCGTCTGTTACGCATGTCCATGTAACCTGTCCGCCACATACCAGCTTCTGTTCCATCACAAGCTGCAGAACGTTGATCTGCAGGGGGACGTTGTTAAGATAGATGTACGACACATTCCATGTGCCATTTGTGCGTGCTGCAGGATATTGCTGGGTTTTCGGAGCGTTCCAGTCAATAGTGTTTGACGGATCGGAAGATGCAGTCCTGGTTGTGGAAGAAGTGAATGACCATCCATGCATGTTTGACGCATTCAGGCTCTTGGAACCGAACGCCTGAGCGGAACTGAATGAGATTGAAATCTTGCTGAACCCGAAAGTTGCAGCAAGTATCAGGTCTCCGTTACCCAAGGAGAGAGGTGTGGCGTTATCCATTGCAACAAGCGGGAAGTGTATGTCTGAAAGTGAAGTGGACTTCACAACATTCCAGTAAGTGCTCTGTTCCAGGACACAATCGGAAGGGCTGGCGCCGCCGTACGCTGTTGCAGCACTTGAATTGTTGTTTGCAGTGATGATCTGAGGTTTTCCGAGATTGAAAACATGATTTATTGAAAACTCTGCTGGAGAATTAAATGGCGAGTAAGTCACAGGATATGCCTCAGTGTAGATATCTGTTGAAGTTGCGTTACTTACACTGAATAGTATTTCAAACATTACTGGAACTCTTGCTTCACTGCCATGCGATTTGTTGAAATAGCTCTTCCAGCCATTGTTAAGCGAATAGAATGATCTGTTCAGGTTGAATGAGAATGATCCATTGGGAGCGAGAGCATGCATTCCAAGAAAAGCTGTTGAATTTCTTTTCAATACCGGAACTCCTGATCCGTTCATGTGGCTGTCAATAAAGGAGGCATTTGTCATATATGCTTCCACAGTTCCGTTAATGTTTGTTGACTGTGATGAGATCACTGCTGACCCAGTGCCGGAAGTCATGATATATGATACGTTGCCTGAAACAAGTGGGCCGTTAGGTTCAGAGCGACTGGAAAAGAGGGCCCATGGATGGGTCACGAACAGGCCTGCACATATTGCGACAGAAGCAACAACTACAGCAGCAAGCCGCCTGTATGCCATAATTATGACAAACAATGATTTCTATAAGAATCTTTTCTGCAATACAAATATAATAAAAGGCTAAAATAATAAAAAAAGAGGGGGCAAGGCCCTGCCTCTATTCCCTCACTGGTAGAGTCCCAGTTCCTCGACAGCCTTCTTCTTCTCTGCAACTGTCTTCTGAAGGTTCTCAGCCACAACCTGATAGAACTTGAGCACGTTCTCGTCAACAGACGGCCTGATTTCCTTGATTGCAGCCATGAAATTGTCCATTGTTACCTCTGATGCATCGGGGTTTTCCCTGTATGCCATCATTCCTGCTTCCCTGCAGAGGTTTTCAATGTCAGCGCCCACGTAGCCGTCAGTCCTGTCTGACAGAAGTTCAATGTTCACGTCTGTAGAGAGAGGCATGTTCCTGGTATGAACCTGGAATATTGTTGCCCGGCTCTCCTTGTCTGGCGCAGGTATGTAGAGAAGCTTGTCAAATCTGCCTGCCCTAAGCAGTGCTGGGTCCATCATGTCCGGCCTGTTTGTTGCGGCTATCACAACTACACCCTGCAGCGTTTCCATGCCGTCGAGCGAAGTGAGAAGCTGGTTGACTATCCTTTCAGTGACTCCTGTGTCAGTGCCGGTTCCCCTTCTCGGCGCAATTGAATCTATCTCGTCAAGGAACACTATGCACGGTGCAACCTGTTTTGCCTTCTTGAATATCTCCCTGACGGCTTTCTCACTCTCTCCTACCCATTTGCTGAGCACTTCCGGCCCCTTGACGGAGATGAAGTTAGCGTTGCTCTCTGTTGCAACCGCCTTTGCGAGCAGCGTCTTTCCCACTCCCGGCGGGCCGTATAATATGAATCCCTTGGAAGGCCTTATACCGAGCTTCTTGAACACATCGGGCTTCAGGAGCGGCAGTTCAACTGCTTCCCTGAGTTCCCTCTTCACGTTCTCAAGGCCTCCTATGTCATTCCATTTCACGTTTGGTATTTCGGCAGTTACCTCCCTGAGGCTGCTTGGTTCTATTGTCTTCAGTGATTCCATGAAGTCGTCGTCCCTCACCTGCATCTTTTCCAGAATCTCGGTGGGTATGGGCTTGTCAAGGTCTATTTCAGGAAGGTATCTTCTGAGCGCGTTCATTGCTGATTCCCTGGCAAGTGCAGCAAGGTCGGCGCCAACAAACCCGTAGGTGAGGTTGGCAATCTCGTCCATGAATTCATTCTTCTTGTGCTCGTCCATTCCCATGGGCATTCCCCTGGTATGGATGGAAAGAATCTCACGCCTGCCGTTCTTGTCCGGAACTCCTATGTTGATCTCACGATCGAAACGGCCCGGCCTCCTCAAAGCAGGATCCACGGCATCAATTCTGTTGCTCGCTCCGATTACGATGACGTGCCCTCTTTCCTTGAGCCCGTCAAGAAGTGTAAGCAGCTGTGCTACAACACGCCTTTCCACTTCTCCCTGCACCTCTTCCCTCTTGGGTGCGATAGAATCTATCTCGTCGATGAATATGATTGAAGGTGCAGAATCTTCAGCCTTCATGAAAATTTCACGCAGCTTCTGCTCACTCTGCCCGTAATATTTGCTCATTATTTCCGGGCCGTTAATTGAAAAGAAGTTTGCTCCTGATTCATTGGCAACAGCCCTTGCTATCAGTGTTTTCCCGGTTCCCGGCGGCCCGTAAAGCAGTACCCCTTTGGGCGGTGTTATTCCGAACCTTTCAAAGAGCTCCGGATGCTTGAGAGGAAGTTCTATTATTTCCCTGACCTTTCCGAGCTGGTCATTGAGGCCCCCTATGTCTTCGTAGCTTATCCTGCTGACATCCTCAAGTACTTCTGAAGCCGGTTCCTCCCTTATTTCTATCTTGGTGTTCTCGCCAACTTCTACGGGTATCTTGGACGGCTGCGTCTTTATGACCTTGAAAAGCAGACCTGAGTGCCCTGCAAGAGTGAGACCGGGAACACTTATGTTGTCCTGCTCTATCATCGGCCTTCTGATAAGCGCCTTCTGGACAAACTCATCGATCCCCTCGCCAAACTTCAGCCTCTGGTCCTTTCTTATAATTGGAGCCAGCGTGATCTTTCTTGCTTCTTCAGCTATTACCTTCTTGACCCTCACCTTATCGCCGATAGAAGCCCCGCAGTTGTTTCTCATAACGCTGTCAATACGGACAATACCCCTGTTCTCGTCTTCGGGCCTTGCCCTGTAAACGCGACCTACCGTCTTCTTGACCTTTTCTATTTCCACTACGTCCCCAATCTCAGCGTTAAGGGACATCCTTGACTCCTCATCCAGTCTTACTCTGGACATTCCGGGATCAGTCGAATTAGCCTCTGCTACTCTTAGGATAACACCCTCATCGTAGGCCATGATTAGGTAAATTGGATCAAGGTATTTTAATAATTTCAGTAAATCAAAGTTAATTTAAACTCTTCAGCGAGTCAATTCTACTGCTCAGGTTTAACGTATTGAGATATATATCTGCAGATGATTCCCTAATATGGGCAGGCATGACGTCGTCATTGTGGGCGCCGGTATTGTAGGTTTGACATCCGCATACTACCTCAAGAAGAATAATCCGGATCTCTCTATTCTTGTTGTGGACAGGGCTGCAACCTTTGCCCAGGGAAACACGGCACGTAGCGCAGCCGGGTTCAGAAACATGTTCACTGCAGAGATCAACTACAAGCTCTCAAACTCATCAATAGAATTCTACAGGCACGTACAGAACGAACTGAAGATTGATCTTGGAATGAAATTTGTAGGATATCTCTTCCTTCTTACTGAAAAATTCCCAGACTGGGTTCCCCAGATTACGGAAAGGGGCATTGCCAGGGTGCTGGACATTGAGGAGGCTTTCGACGGAAGCTTCCTGAAGGCATCACCGGATAGAGAAACCGCAGAAATAATGGGCCTCGGAACCATTGAGAGGGCCCTGTATGGAAAGGACTGTGGAATAATTGAGCCTGACCTTCTGTCCTCATTCTATTACAACGAACTCGTGAAGATGGGAGTTGAATTCTCATTCAACACAGAAATCACCCGGATCAGGCTTGAGCCCGTGAATCCGCTGAACTATCCGGGAGAGCCATTCATCTGGCATGATAAGACAATATCCGCCCTTGAGTCATCCAGGGGTGAGATCTCGGGAGAAACATACATTCTTGCCACGGATGTCTGGACAACGGGCCTTCTTGACCCCATAGGAATAGACAGCCACGTAAGGCCGAAGAAAAGGCAGGTCTTTCAGGTCAGCGGAGACGAAATCAGGAATATGCTCTACTCATGCAAGCTCAATGAAGAGGGCCTTTTCCCCTTCACAATACTTCCAAAGTCAGGAGTGTACCTGCGCCCTGCCCCCCGGGAAAAGTCATTCTGGGTGGGTGTTGCAGACGACATGGGCCGCGATTATTCTCTTGTGGACGAGCCTACTGCAGAGGGCGATTTCTATGAGCTAAACCTGAGAAGCATAGTGGAGCCTTATTTTCCCGCGTTCTCCAGGAGCAGAATAACAGGAAGCTGGGCCGGATACTATTCATACAACACGCTTGACAAAACGCCTTACATATTCAGGTTTCTTAACACAATTGTTGCTACAGGAACAAGCGGCTCTGGCATTCTCAAAGGGGACGGAATCGGAAGAATGGTTGAAGGCTCATACTCAGGAAAGGAGACAGTAAAGCTGTACGATGGAAACGAACTTCAGACGAATACACTGGGGCTTGAAAGGCTCGGCATGGAGCATGAAAAGGTAATTCTCTGATTACCATAGTATGATGGAGCCGTCAGTGTCGGTGAATACCTTGACAGGTACGTCCCTTCTGCTGCTGATTCCATTAAGTGTCATGTAATCTGAGACTGTACCGTTTTCCGCCAGGCTCCTGAACAGCTTCAGGAATTCAAGCCTGCTGATTGAAGGAAAAACGAAGTTCATGGAGGATTCCTCAGACCTTATGACCCTGTATCTGGACGTGGCCTGGTCAAACACCCTTCCTATCTCCTTGAGAGTTACAGATCTCATGTCATCAGACATTATCATGTCCGGAGGCACTGCAACAACGACACACTCATTGAAATCATAGAGTGTTGAGTTCTCTACTACAGGCACTCCCGAGTAACCGCCCTTGAAAGTCCTGTGGTGACAGTCCTCGCAGAGTGTTATGAGATTACCGAAATTGCTCTTTCCGTTGTCCTTTCTTGGTATGATGTGATGCACCTGCAGGCCGAAGTGAATCTTGTTGAAATCCTTCTCTGACTTCACCCTTTCGAACTTTGCCTCACCGCACACCCTGCACTGGTAGTTGTCCCTGAACAGAACTGCTGGAGAGATGGTTGCCCAGGAATACTCCGGGCCGTCACTGTCCCCAGACGGATTGAAATCGCCAACCTGCGTGAGTGCAAAGTTCTGTGTGACTTCCCTGATCCGCTTCAGGCTGATTTGCGGAATGTCCCTCAGGTCAACTGGCTTGCTGCTCAAATTCCGTATTCCTCTTGGCTCTTTTTCATGAATTCAGATCTCGTTTCAGGGTCTCCTGTGTCCATGACCCTTCCCCTTAAGCTGCTGTAGGGAAGAGTATCCAGAAATCCGTCCAGGATTGATTTGTCAGTCGACATTATGATTGTACTCGGGCCTGTGTCCGTTGTCATGTAGATGTTACCGTTCCTTCTCCTGTATTCCAGGAACTTCTCTATTATAGTGAGCGTATCTGCTGTGTGTATTTCCTGCCCGACCGACTTGATCAGGTTTGACAGCGAGATCATCTCTTCAAATCCCCTGTTCATCAGATCTTCAATCAGGAAGCCTGAATCAACGATCTTTTCTATTTTCTGGTATTTCTCGGTGATCCAGGGAATGTAAAGGGGAGACTTGACGACAAGTTTGTGCATGTCAGACGTTGCAATGTCAGTGTGGAGCGGAATAGCCGCAAAATGGAACCTTGAGTAATCCACAGGAAGCCTGACAGCAAAACACTCCTGCTCGGAGATGCCGGGATAGGAGAGCCACATTGAAACGCCCGGTATGGACGATCTTGTTCCGGAGCCTGAGACAAATTTTGCAAACCTTGAAACAAGCCTTTCATCCGGTTCTGAAGAAAAGACGTTTCTGAGGAGAGACCTGCTCACAGAAGCAGCGACAGCCGAGGATTCACTCAAACCTTTTGCCCTGTCATATCTTCTTGTCAACTGCACGACGAACTGAAACTTTGCATCAATGCCGAGAAGACTTCTGAAGTTATCCAGTGCTTTTTTTGCCCTAAGATAATACTTCTCTGAACTCTGGCCGTCGAAAATTACAACATCATCCTTCAGGTCCTTTCTGTATGTGCATGTGCTCTGGCAGACAGAAAAATCATTGTTGAAAGATATCGATGGTGTGTAAGGTATGTGTTTCTCAGGGTCAAAGTAACCAAGGAACTTCTCGAATGCCTTAACAGGATATCCGTAGCCGTATGTCGTTTTTCCGTCTTCAAGGGATACCCCTGGTATCTCAGGAAGAGAGAATATGTTCTCCCTGACAAGCTTCTCCCTGATTCTTGAACCTTCTTCTTCACCAATCATCAGTATTCCTCCAGTTTTTCCTTCACGTGTCTCAGAATTTTCTCCCTAGCTTCGGCGTAATCTGACATCTCAAATGCCGGAATGCCCATTTTCCTGCATTCTTCAAGAGAACGGCGCATCATTATCCTGTATTCCCAGAGACGTTCAGAGAGCCTTTCTCCCGGGGAATTGAAGTGCGTGAACTGTGTTCTTGCATTCAGGCTGTTTCTGTGGTCATTCTCATCCTCGAAGTAGAGATAGAGAGGTATTGACTTCTCAATGATGTCGCCAAGCATTGAAGGCACAAAATAGAGCGTCTCCAGAACCAGAAACTCACCGTTGGAAGCCGCCCTTTCCAGTGTCCTTCTGATGCCGGCTGACATTTCCTCCGCCTGAGAAAGAAAACCGCGGAGGACATTATCCTCATTTTTTTCCCCGTATTTCCGCCAGGCTTCATAAACGCTGGTATTCAGTATGTTATCGTCCCCTATGTAAGCCCTGTAAAATTCCCTGAGATAATCACCGGAAAGCAGAATGTTGAATCCGGATTCCCTGGCCAGTTCACCCGAGATGCTGGACTTGCCGACTCCGGGCACTCCCCCTATGAGAACTGCATATTTTCTATTTGACAACCTGAATCACCACATTTCCCAGAGTTTTGTCAGATCTCTTGTGTCTCCAACTACCGACCATCTTGACAGCACATTGAGCACTTCAAAAAAAACTCTTTCACTCCTTGAAGATATGCAGTCAGAGAGCAGAATCGGTACGAAACCTTCCCTGACGCAGCCAATTACGCTGGCCAGGATGTCTTTCTCTGAATCAAAGCCGCAAATCAGAAGTTTCCTTATTCCAGATTCCCTGATCCTCTTCTTCAGGGAATCTGACTGGAACACATCATAAAAGTCTGCATTTAACGGCTCAGGTATGAATTTTACAAGATCGTTGAACTGTTTCTGGAACTGATCGTCGTAAGAACTCTTCACTGGTATGTCCGCAGGGCCGTTGGATGAAGCCGAAATGGGCGCATTGTACACTGAATTGCTCACATCAGTGTTTACAGAAAAAACCGGTATCCCTTTGTCGCTGACCGCCCGTGATATGAGTTCCAGGCCCGTGGTCATCTCGTACTTGCTGAAGCAGTCCCTGAATCTCTCCGTGTCCATGTTTATGAAAAGAAATGCGAAATCATTCCCTTCCGAAAGAAGTTCTTCAATCAATTTTTCAGAATTGCTTCCCTTCTATAATACTGTTTTTCACATAACTTCCAGAATGCTTTGCTGAAAATGCAATATTCCCCCGTGCAATTCTTGTGCCATTCAGCATATATCACTTTCAAGCAGAGAGGCTGTGGTCCCTGTCCCATTTCCTTCTGACAGCAAACGCAACAACCAGGCAAGCAATGATGAAAATACTTGTTGCGATTGGCAGGTAAAGCGGGGTAATGCCTCCAGTCAGGATAACCGTCCCCACCAGTGCCTCATGAAGGTCTATTAACCAGTAGGCAAGAAGAAGTGTTGAGGCGATTATCAAAGGAAGCACAATTCTGTTCGAAATGGGCTTTACCATATCATACAGAAATGTGCATCCTACAATATGTGTCTTTTCATTTGTATCGTTGAACTGACTTCAGAACGGTCACTTTTTTCTCCACTTGTCTATGTTAGAAAAGCCCATTGCAGTAAAAATTATTCCGAGGATTGTGAAGAAGTTGAAGTACGAGATGTCTGCAGGAAAAGCTATAGAGAGCCCGGCTCCGACTGCAAGGTACGCTATTCCCATATAGAAGAAATACCTGTAATCCGTACCAGTCAGTTCTTTCTTTGTCTTTCTCCTCAATATTATGAAAGCCACAAGTACGGCAAGTATAACCGCAAGCACGACAATGCTTGAAATCAGGAACAGTGATGGATACGACATTTCAGGTCACATGTAAGAAACAGGATAGCAGTTATAACCTCATGACCTGAGCATCACAGGCACATTCACTTTAGAAACCTGAATATTTCAAGACGGGCCGCTGTATTTCAGGAATAACAAATTCCGAAAGTGAAACTGGAAATTCTCAGCCAGCAGTAATTCATGAATATACTGGTTCTGCTTATTTCAAGATGCGGGTAATTATAAGATGATGCGGGGAATTTGCAGGCAGATGATTCATTTTCTACATCAGAGGAAGGGCTTATGACTTTCCACCTGGAGCCAATGGAGTACAGTGAAGCACTGGCAATAAGCAGATGGCACTATGCAGAACCATATTCCTTCTACGATTTCAGTTCTGACTCTGATGACTTGAAAGAGCTTCTTGATGGGGCACAGAATGGTCCAGTCTCTTTTTATTCAGTCTTCAATGAAGTGCATGAACTGGCTGGATTCTTTGAGTTCACCATGAACGAGGGATTTATTGAAATTGGCCTTGGAATGCGGCCGGATCTTACTGGGAAAGGTACAGGATTGTCTTTTCTTAGAGCCGGGCTCAGTTATCTGTTAAGTGAATGTGACAACGTAACTGTGCGGTTGAAAGTAGCATCTTTCAACCTCAGGGCACGTAAGGTCTATGAACGGGCAGGGTTCACGGAGACTGGATTGGAAAAAAGCCGGAACAAAACAGGCTCATTTGATTTTGTGACAATGGAATTGAACACGCACGATTACATGTCAATTGAATGAACCTGTTCTATAACGTACAATATCTTTGTTTAATATTTCACAGTTTTTTAGAAGTTGTGTCGGATTTAAAATAATTATTAATAACATAATCTGCTCTCAAACCGATGATAGTTGTAGAAAACAGAATACCAGTGAAAGATGAATACAAGGCAGCATTTGAGAAGGCTTTTTCAAACACAGAAAGCCATCTTCATGAAACACCCGGCTTCGTCAGGAATGAAGTGCTGAGGCCCGTCAAGGGAAACGAATATGTTGTCATGACCCACTGGGAATCAATGGAACATTTCCAGAACTGGATGAACAGTGATGCCTTTAGGAAAGCCCACACTGGAAATCAGCTCCCTAAGGAAGCTTTTGATGGAGACAACCAGATTGCGATTCATGAAGTCTTCCTGTCTTCATGATGAGATATTTAACTGAAGAAATTCATACACACAGTTTAACCGGATAAACGGGGCACAACCCCTTTTTTATTTTCCTTAATCCCGCACGATCATACGTGGTCGTTGTTGAAAACCTCAAATATCATCCCATCCAAGTAGCCCCAGGGTGCTGAACGCAGCTATTCCGGTCAGGAGTGTTGTGAGGCCGGGCAGCAGGCTGAAATTGAAACGGGCCGAAAAAAAGTGCTGGAGAGTATAAGCGCTGCACCGGCCATTGAATTCACAACAAGAACAGCCAGCATAATTGCTTTTGAAAGTCTGACCGTTCTTCTTGCCTTTTCGAATGCTGCTCTGTCAGCCGTTGCATCACTTGAAATTTCAGCCATCACATTTCCTCACCGGGGAAACTGTACAGTTGACTTTAAGAATGTTTCAGGCATTATAAACTTGACCGATTTATGAACACCTTCCAGCAGCAGATATTTTACACATCTATTCATTTTTTGTAATTTGCAACGGCTTATTTCTTGCATATCGTCGATTGAGGAAGAGGGATTGATTTCTTTCCTGTCCTGGGGGCCGCTGCCAAATATCCACGTTTTAAGTATGGTTGAGCCTGCTCACCCAGGCTTCTTTTGAGTTGAAAATGCAGAAAAATGCATTGACAGAAGTGGTTGCGAGGATTCAGTCGATTGAATATCCGATGCTGTATTAAGCTGGAGATGTCAGAGCATTCACTGACATGCTTTCTCAAATCCCGTCGCTTCAGGCAGCCACTACGTTTACGCCCTGAATTCTTCCCAGCCCCTGTCCAATATTCCTCCAGGTATTACCCAGGTCAGAGGAGAAATACGCGTCTCCCGTTGTAGTTCCAAGATAAAGACCCTGATTCTTCTCATTGTCGTGAGCCAGGCAGTCCCTCAGGACACTTGCGTGCATTACCTCCGGGAGCCCGTTGATGTGTTTCTTCCAGCTGCTGCCTCCATCTGAGGTACTGTAGACTGCAAGTTGGCCCTGTATGCATGCGTTGTGTTCCTTGCAGTCATTCTCAGACTCCGGAACTGGTATGACAAACACGTGTGTGGAATCATTTTCCAGCACATCAACAGCAAATCCAAATCTGTTGTTATTGTCTATGCTGACATCTTTCCACTTGTCTCCATGACTGTCAGAGAAAAATACGCCACAATGATTTTGCTGGTACACTTTTCCATCCTTTGGTGAGATCACTATCTTATGGGTGCAGGAATGCAACTCAGAAAGGTGTCTGTTCTTCTTCTCCTCTGCCGAAGCGTCGCTTGGTGCGGAAGAAACCATTTTTTCAGGTTCTATTGTGCATGAGATGCTGTTTCCGCTCTTGAGTGACTTCCAGGTCTTGCCGGCATCGTCACTCCTGTAAGTACCATTACCGGCTGCAACCAGGTAAATTCTATCGGGATCCATCGGGTCAAAACGTATCGTGTGCAGTGTCAGGCCGGTTGTCCTGAATCCCCAGTCTATGCCCCAGTTCTGGCGATCAGGTGCATCGTGAAGGCTAACAACCTCTTCCCATGTATCTCCTGAGTCCGTTGACTTGAAGAGATGCCCATACTGTGTTCCTGCAAATATTGTGCCGGGATGGTGCGGGTCTGGTGCAATCTCCCAGACCTTTCTCACATGGAGCCCTTTGCTTGAAGGTTTCCATGTTTTCCCTCCATCGGTTGATTTGTAAACTCCCTCAGTGAAAGTTGCGGCAAACAGGTTTCCATCGCCATCTGATACGACTTTGTTGACGCTCTCTTCTGGAAGGAAGGGCTTGCTGAGTTCCCATTTCTTCCTTTCCTCATCTGGAGTAAGGAAGTAAGCTCCATTATTAGTTGCAAGTGCAACTCTGAAAGTGTTATGAGTCAATTCCAGATTATAACTGAAGTGAAGTTAAATAGTTTGTGTTATAAATTACAAACAATTACTGAATCGTAGACCATAAAAGCTGTAGTATATGGCCCTGTTCAGTAAATTCAGAGCTGACAGCAGTCTGAGTCATATCCAATCTGGCTGGCAGTGATTTGAAAGCAGACCCTACTTATCGGCAGTGGTTATTTTCCAGGAATTTGGAAGCGTGACGTAATCAAGGGCAGGGGAAGTTTTTTTAGAGTTTCACAATAGCCCTTTTTGTGGACATAAAGGAAATAGGCCGCCTAATATACAAAGAGTCGCGCCTCACTGGAAGCTTCAGGCTCAGATCCGGGAAAACCGCTGAGGAATATTTTGATAAATATCTGTTTGAGTCCAAACCTGCATTGCTTTCCGAAATTTCCGGATACATTGCGACACTTGTTCCTGAAGAAACGGAAATACTTGCCGGCCTGGAGCTGGGGGGCGTTCCCATAGCAACTGCAGTATCTCTCAGGACCGGAATCACAGCCTCTTTCATCAGGAAAAAGGCCAAAGACTACGGCACTATGAAAATTTCTGAAGGAGCAGACGTAAGTGGAAAGCAAGTTTGTATTATTGAGGATGTCACCACTACCGGTGGCCAGATCATAAAGAGTGCCTTGGAGATCAGAAAACTTGGAGGAATTGTCGGAAATGCCATATGCGTGATTATAAGAAACGACAATGTAATTCATAATCTCAAGAAAGAAGGGATCAAACTCAGCTATATGTTTCATATGAATGATCTCATATGAAAACCGTTGGATACGAGTGCAACATATGATCCCTTGCATCTTACTGATTGGCATTGTTTGAGATCATTGTAAAGAACGGGATAAAGGAAAACCCTGGAATCAACGTAAACTGTTCCTTTCATACTGTTCCTCTGTTATTTTCTTAATATCGATCTTCTTAGAAAGCTTTTTCGAATAAGTTGTGCAACAATAGTCCACGTACGTTACAGATTCTGGCTTGAGTTTCTTTATTATAACTGCATCACCAATAATATCAACAATAACTTCAGAATATTCCTTGATTCCGATTTTATCCCTAATATCTTTGGGGATGACTACTTGCCCCTTCGGTCCAACAGTCGTCTTCTTTTCCATATTATTGTTATGTGTATAACTTAAATATGTACACTGTTAAATGAACCGATAATTTACACTTCTTATGCAAGTGGTTCCTTTGCGTATACTTGTTTATACTGCGCCAAGCTCTGAACAATCGTTAGAACAGAGGTAATAGAAGTACTTCACACCAATAAATTACATCTAGAATCTATCCTTATTTAAATCTATATTTACGTGGGTTGTTCAAGCCTATACTCTCATGACTTTTCCCATTTGCTTAATTTCGAAGTAGCCCCCTTTCACTACATTATCGAATTTTAGATTCTTTTAATATACACCAGGTGAATTTAGGATAGCTTTGCGGATGTTGTCGAGCTAGGTCAAAGGCGATGTATTTAGGGTCCGACTTACTTCTGGAAGCATTTTTGACTGATTTGTCCAATGATTATGACC
>JBJKSW010000080.1:0-6220 GCA_046703525.1 Thermoplasmataceae archaeon | reverse complement strand
GTACTTGTTTCAGCAACGCTGTTCGGCTTCAGCTACTATGCACTTGGGTTCCCAGTCATTACAGTTGCAGGGGCGGAGAACAGCTATACTTATGGAATTCTCACCTTTGGAATCTACCTGGGCGTATCAGCATTTGCCGGCCTTCTCCTTGGTTCGTTGAGGGCAAGGAAGCCGCTGTCTACCCTCTGGACCCTCGGGTACCTGCTAGCTGCAGCATCATCCTTTTCAATAGGGCTGTCCTATATTTTGCACACAGGCCTTTGGCTTTACTATCTCGCCGCAGCCGGCCTGGGATTTGCGACAGGATCTGTGGAGACTTTTGAGCCCGTCATAATCTCTGCGGTCTCAGGCTCCGGGAAGCTCTCCTCAGGAATGGGCTGGCTCAGTTCCAGCCGGTCCGTCGGGCTGTTCGTGTCAAACATAGTGATGGGGGTATTATTCGTTATAGGGGAATTTTACTCTTACGCATACGCGTCCATAACGGCCCTGGCAGCTGCAGTAATACTTGCGGCAGTTCAAATCAGGATGCGGAAGGGCGGGAGTTCATGGGAGAAGGGCAACTTCCCCTGACTTATGGCATTCTGCTCTTAAGCATGACAGAATAAACAGGCAGGAGAGAAATAACCACTTAGATTTTTAAAGATTAAAGTTATTATCAATTCGGTGAAAAAATGGCTGAAACATGGAGTGAAAAAAACAATCTTAAGCCACAGGGACTGGAAGGAATTTCCGACCAGCAGATAGAGTACCATTTTGAAACACACTACAAAGGTTACGTAAAGAAGCTCAATGAAATCTGGGAGAGACTCCCGCAATCCGACAGATCAAAGGCGAACCAGAATTATTCTGAGTTCAGGGAACTGAAGAATGAAGAATCATTCAACTTTGACGGCGCAATTCTTCATGAACTGTATTTCGGCAACCTGCACAAGGAACATGCATCAGTGCCGGAATCCTTCAAGAAGGCTGTTGAGAACGATTTCGGCTCCTACGAGAAGTGGGTCGAAGACTTCAAGGCAACAGGCGTTGCATTCAGGGGATGGTCACTTCTGATATATGATCTTGAGACTGGAAAGCTCAGGAATGTTGGAGCCGATGCGCACAACTCAAACGCCATGTGGAACTCAATAGTGATAATGGCCCTTGATGTGTACGAGCACGCATACTATGTGGATTACGGACCAAAGAGAGCGCCATATCTCGACGCCTTCATGAAGAACGTCAACTGGAAGGAAGTAGAAGGCAGGCTCGAGAAAGCACACAAGATGCACGAGATATACAAGTAAGCGGAGAGCCATGGGGATCCTCGACCGGGTTCAGGAACTCCAGGATACCGAAGCATCCTCCCTGATCTTGAAGAGGGAAAGGGAGTTCCTCCGGGCCGGGAGATCCTCAAAAGAATTTATTTTCGGTGAGCTGTGCTTTTGCGTGCTCACCGCCAACACGTCCGCAGAGCTCGGTCTCATGGTGCAGAGCAAATTAAACCCATATTTTTTCATAAGCAGCGATCCGGATATACTGCGCAATACCCTGAAAGAGATCAGATACAGGTTCTATAATGTGCGGAGCAGATTCATAGTGCAGAACCGGTGGATCATTGAGGAGCTCCCGAATCTTCTGAAGAGAAAGGACAGGACAGAACTGCGCGATTACCTTGTTGAAAACCTTGATGGCATAGGGTACAAGGAGGCATCCCACTTCCTGAGAAACGTAGGCATATTTGATTTTGCCATCCTGGACAAGCACATTCTAAGATTGCTTGCGGAAGAATTCGCCATGGGTCTTTTGAAAACACAAACCAGGAAAAAATACCTGGAAATTGAAGAAAAATTCATAGAGCTTGCGGATTCCATAGGCATGAAGCCCGGAATCCTTGATCTTTATTTATGGAAGATAGCTACTGGTAAAGTGTTGAAGTAGCTATGACACTGAAACTTGAGGATTTCAGGAGAATCGACATTAACTACCGGTATTACTACGGCAGCCTTTCTGAACTGATGACAAAGGCCGGAACTGCAGTTGCCACAACCCTGAAAACCAAGTTTGGTGTCGGCAACAGGATCCTTTTCGTTTGCGGCACCGGAAACAAGGCTGGAGACGGTCTTGTTGCAGCAGAACAGCTGAGGCAGGACAACACTGTTACAGTGATATTTGCGCGTGGCGTTACGAGCCTTAAGAAAAGCGACGCAAAGAGTGCGCTCGAGAAATTCGGCGGGGAGGTTGCGGACTTCAGTGAACTCGACAGGGAACTGAAGAAAGCCGATGTGGTTGTGGACGCCCTCCTTGGAACCGGAATTTCAGGCACTCCAAGATCACCTTACGATGACATCATAAACAGGATAAACGAGGCCAAAGCCAGAAAGATATCCATCGACGTGCCTTCCGGATTCGGCACTCCTGTTGGAGTAAAGCCGGACGTAACAGTGACTTTTCATGACCTTAAGGTGGGAATGACACCGGAAAATTCCGGAGAGATTGAGATAGTAGACATAGGCATACCGGAAGACCTCAAGGACCTTTCCGGGCCCGGTGATTTCATTTATGTGCGAGAGCCTAAGCCAGATTCACACAAGGGAATGAATGGCGTTCTGGGCATAATCGGAGGATGGACATACCACGGATCGGCGGTCATAGCATCGCTCGGAGCTCTGGGCACCGGGCCGGACCTAGTCAACATAATCGTTCCGCCGGACAAGTACAACCTTATTGCAGCGTTCTCTCCAGAGGTCGTGATCCGGCCGTTTGAATCCCCGGAGAGATTTGCAGACGAGCTTCACCGCTTTGACTCTCTGGTTATCGGACCGGGTCTGGGCGAGGACCGGGAGGTCAGGAAGGTCCTTCTCAAACTCATATCCATGATCGAGGTACCGGCTGTCATTGACGCGGACGCAATAAAGCTGCTTGCGGGCCAGGAAGAACTCATCAGAAGAAAATCGCTCGTATTCACACCCCACTCCAGGGAATTCCAGGCACTGACCGGTACAACCCCCAGCGAAGAGAACCTGAGGAAATTCTGCCAGAAGACCGGGAGCGTTGTGGTCCTCAAGGGGAAAACAGATCTTATATGTGATGGCAAGAACATTTACTACACCAGCGGAGGCAATGCCAGGCTCACAATGGGCGGCACCGGAGACCTGCTTGCAGGCATAATAGGCGGATTCCTTTCCAAGGGAGTTGGCCCTGTTGAAGCCTCAAGGCTCGGGACGTACATCGTGAAGAAGGCCGCGTCCAACCTTTTCGACGACAAGGCATACTGGTACAGCATCCGCGACCTGCTGGAAGAAGTCCCGTATACAGTCAAGGAGACATGGGAATTCTGCAGAGACTGAATTTTACAGGAAGCTGAAACTCCACGAAACGGAGTAGAATGGTTTTATTTCCGGTCCTGATACACACAGCGGCTTGAGGTACATTTACGACACTGCGGAAATAACTTCCAGAAGACTCACTGACCTTAAGGAGGATTTTGTGGTGCCTTCCAGGGTCATGGAGGAAATAAGGAAAGGATTTCTGGCAAGAGAGCTTGAAACGATGAGAGAGAGTATCACTGTCATGGATCCCGACAGGGAAAGCAGGAATGCGGCCGTGAAAGCAGCCAGGGAAACGGGAGATATCGGAGGACTCAGTGAAACTGATATTGACGTAATTGCGCTCGCCTTCATGATAAACGGGACAGTAAGAACGGACGATTATGCGATTCAGAATACATGTGCCCACATGGGCATTCCAGCCGAGAGTTCCACGACGCAGGGTATAAGAAAAGAAATAAGGTGGATCTGGAGATGCACCGGCTGCAGAAGAAAATATAACACTTTCAGGGAATCCTGCTCCTTCTGCGGACACACTCTGAAAAAGTTCCCCGCATCACAGAAAAAAATCAGATGACTCCTATCGGACTGACCTTCCCCCATTGCCGAAAGCCTTATGCGTAAATACTTTAACGGGTTATTCTGCACATGGAGCGGCGGATAAAGATTGCTGTTTCCGTAATAATTGCAGTATCCATAGTAACAACTTCAGTGGTTTACGTTCTTCTGGAGCATCATGGTCAGACACAGCAGGGAATACCTGACTGGCACAGCCAGCCCTTTATAGTCGGAAGCACAAAGATCACCTTTTCCCCTGCCGGAAGCTATGTGTATCTTGGCAACAATTCTTTTTTGAGCGGGTGGACTTTTTCAGGCTCAGCATTACCTGCTGGAACGGCAGAACCGAACTTCTCACTCTCCCGATCATCCGGCAGCATGCTCATAGAGGAGAAATCTGCATTCGGGGATTACAGCATGGATGAATCCTACCTTGGGAACAACTCATCTGTCAGCATGTATTTGTCGGTGAACAGTTCAGGTAATGCCATTTCAACCGTTCAGTACTCATTTGCGATCCAATCCTCCATTTATGGTTCAGCGCAGCATAATGCCAGTGTGACACTGACAAACGGCACTTCATACAGCATCAAGGCAATTCCACCACCCTTTGCAAATTCGGTAACATACACACTTTCCGCACAGACCGAGATGATAGAACTGGGAAATCTCACTTACACTTTCTACTATCTTGATCCGCAGCTTGGAGAGTTCAATCTGACCATTCAGAAATATTCGTATGAAATTGTGTTTCACTCAGAAAGCCTGAAATTTATACCAGGCTATGCTGAAAAGTTCGGTCCAGTGATCATTTCGAGGTAGGAAGATATGAAAAAGACTCGCCTGAAGGCAATAGCAACAGTTGCGATTCTGGCCGCCGCAATACTGATTCCGACCCTGACAGCACATCCGGGGGGCCAGGTCAGGTCACAGCCTTACTCCGGAGGTTTCACTCCCGTAACCTACAACCTCGGCAATTACTCCATAACAGTTTACAGCGATCACGTTGAGATCGGAGGAACAGCCTATTATTTCACCATTTACACGCTCAAAGGCAAACTCGTGACGGAGGCGCAGGGTTCAATAAAAGTGAACAGGATTGACGACTCAGTGCAGAATACTGTTGCAGTAGTGACTTCAGGAAGCGGTTACCAGTTCACGGAGATATTCGACGCGGGCATGAACAGCTTCAATCCGTATATTGTGCTCAGTGGAAATAATCTTGTTTTCTCCCTGAGCTTCCATGTAAACGGCCTCGCTTCAGTCAGTGCATCGGGATTCAACCCCCCATATCTCGCAGAAGGAACTCCTCCCGGAGACAATTCTTACAGCGAATACTTCAGCGGGAACGGCCTTGCAGGAGTTACCGGACTCCAGTGCAATGACATCAACATAAACTGGATGATTTCGTCCGGCTACCATGCCTTCCTACTGGGAAACATTACTTTCAGCCAGATAAATGGAGCCCAGGGCACACAGGTAACTCTCTTTTACGGGCCCTTCAATACAGGCGAAGGGTCCCTTCAGTACATTCTCTGAGGCGGTCAATGCAAAATGATTTGTGCAATTCCCGCCTAACACAGAATATATGATAGATATAAGCCTGGAACTGAAAAAGGGGATAATTAATTACCCGGGTGATGCGCCATATGAGGAATACGCATACCTCACGCATGAAGAAGCGGGCGTTCACATCACAAGAGTCATAATGGAAACTCATTCTGGAACACACTTTGATGCGCCATTCCACATGCTTGAAGACGGCAGGAAAGTACCAGACGTGCCTCTTGATAATTTCATAGGCCCATGCACTGTCGTTGAATGCAGTTCGCTGGAGATCCGGCCGCAGGACATCCCGGAAAACCACAGGGAAAGGATGCTTTTCAAGACATCAAATTCCGGCCGTTATGACTATTTTGCGGAGGATTTTGTATTTCTAAGCCTGGAAGCTGCGAACATTCTCGTGGACAGGAAGGTGAAACTGGTGGGCATAGACTACCTCTCAATAGAAAAGTTCGACAGCCATAACCATCACGTCCACAAGCGCCTCCTGAGCAATGGAATCGTCATCATGGAGGGGCTGGACATGACAGCGGCGAAAGGCGGAGACTACGAGCTGATCGCACTACCACTGAGAATGACGGAAGACGGGGCTCCTTGCAGGGCAGTGCTCCGGGAACTGAAATAAATGATTCAAACAGCTCTCCTTTTGCATGTATAGGTATGTCAAATGTCTGACATCTCATTTCTTGCTTTTTCCGTCTCCCCTGTCAACTTTATAAGCAAAAATTATATATAATAATTACGACTTGTCTGACATGTAATGACTTCAAGCTCCCAGCTGGAGAGTTACC
>JBJKSW010000079.1:0-3766 GCA_046703525.1 Thermoplasmataceae archaeon | reverse complement strand
GCATGGAGGAGATAGCAGACGCTGCAACCCGCGGGGACGTTGAGATCCTGATCAGAAGGCACGTAATCCAGGAGAGGCCTGCAAAAGGCAATTCCGGCTACAGGCTTAGGAAGAGAATAAATCAGCGTTCAAAGGAAAGAAGGCGCGGCCCAGGTTCAATAAAGGGAACCAAGTATGCAAGGTTTCCAAGGAAGAGGAGATGGGTCAAGACAATAAGGCCCCTCAGGGATGAGCTGAGGCAGCAGCTGAAAGAAGGAAAAATCGACAGCAAGGCCTACAGGAAACTTTACAGGTTCATAAAAGGAGGAACAGTGAAGTCAAGGGCCCAGCTTAGGACACACATTAAATCGTCGGGACTCGGCGGTGAGAATCAATGATGAAGACAGTACCAAAAAGGAAGAGAGAAGGCATAACAGACTACAGGAAGAGATACAGGCTCGTGAAGTCTGACAGCACAAGGCTGGTTGTAAGATACTCCGGAAAGGGAGTTGCCGCCCAGCTTGTCCAGTTCAACGAACTTGGGGACAGAGTCCTCTTCACGTTCACTGACAGGTCTCTGAAGAAGAGGGGCATTGAGCTTGAAGGAAACAACACAACAGTCTGTTACCTGGTTGGATACGCAATCGGGAAGAAAGCAAAGGAACTTGGCATAGAATATTCGATCCTGGACACAGGAAGAAGGGCAGTAACCTGGGGCGGCAGAATAGCTTCCGTGCTCAAAGGCTATGCAGATTCCGGAGTTGAAATCCCGCACAGTGAAGACATTCTTCCCGACAAAGGCAGAATTGAGGGGAAACACTTGAAGAACAAACCGGGAGCAAAATTTAAGGAATACGTTAAGAAACTGGAGGGAACCTGATGCCGGAAGCAGAATGGACGCCAAAGACTGAGCTCGGCAGGCTGGTTGCATCCGGAAAGGTAAAGACAATGTCAGAGGCAATAGCTACCAAACTTCCGCTCAAGGAATATCAGATTGTTGATTTTCTGATGCCTGAGCTCAAGGACGAAGTTCTCTACATTGAGAGGGCACAGAGGATGACCGACTCGGGAAGAAGAATGAGTTTTGCCATAACTGCCGTTGTTGGAAGCGAGGACGGCTTTGTTGGTGTGGGCAGAGGCAGGGCGAAGGAAGCTGCTCCCGCAATCAGGAAAGCAATAAACAATGCCAAGCTGAACATAATAGAAGTGAGGAGAGGCTGCGGCTCGTGGGAATGCGGCTGCGGAAGGCCACACACAATGCCCTTTGTTGCAGAAGGCAAATCTGGCTCCGTCAGAGTTGTGCTGAAACCTGCACCAAGAGGTGAGGGAAGGGCAGTTGGGGATATTGCGAAAGTGATTTTGAGAATGGCAGGAATTGAGGATGCATGGGGATTTGCATCGGGGCATACGAAAACAACAGTGAACTATTCACTGGCCTGTTTTGACGCCCTGGAGAATGCAGCTAAGGTCAAGATAAACCCCAAGATCAACCTCAGTACGCCAATTTACTTTGGAAGTGTAGGAAATGCTGGCAGCGATCAGAATTAGAGGACGCACGGGAATACGCAGGGAGATGGAGGATACCGCCAAACTCCTGAGGCTGACCAGAATAAACCATCTGGTCATAGTGCCGGAGGAGAAGCAGACGGTTGGCATGCTGAGAAAGGTAAAGGACTATGTCACCTGGGGTGAAATCGATAACGATACACTCGAGCTTCTTCTTGAACACAGGCTGCTTCTCAAGGGCAGGAAAAAACCTGACAAGGAGCAGCTTAATGACTCAACAGGCTATAAGACATACAGCGGGCTTGCAAAAGCATTAATTTCAGGCAAAACAAAGATCAAGGACATGGAAAACGTTGTCCCAGTGTTCAGGCTGCACCCTCCGAAGGGCGGATATGAGTATATCAGGAAGCCCTACAACCAGGACGGGTCCGGCGGATACAGGGGCAAGGAGATTAACAGCCTCATAAGGAAGATGCTGAAACCGGGAGTTGATTTCAATGGTGCGAGAGAGAACTAAGAAATATCGTGGAACCCACTACGGCAGGGGCATGAAAGCCGGAAGAGGAAAAGGAAAGAAAGGAGGGAAAGGTAACGCCGGAATAGGAAAGCACAAGTGGATCTGGTACGTGAAGAACGATCCGCAGCACTTCGGCGGCCATGGTTTCACTTCACACCACATTTCCAACAGCAACGCCATAACACTCAGGGAACTGGACAGCATCTATGAAAACCTCAGGCAGAAAGGTTTCGTGTCTGGAGACAAAGTTCCTGTCATAGACCTTAAGGGTGCAGGCTTTACCAAGCTGCTGGGTTCCGGCGAATTCAGCACAAAGTCCAAAATCATTGTTGCAAAAGCCACCGAAAAAGCTATTAGTAAACTCTCAGCTTCGGGTGCAACGGTTGAGGTAGATGGCTGAAGTACAGAGAAACCCCAGGACAGTAATACCTGTCGCAATTGTATACGTCTTGATCCTCGCCTCGTTCCGCTATTTCGGACATTTCGGTCTCGGCTACGAGGCTGTTGCGGCTGCACTTCTGTTCCCTATATTCGGAATACTGTACCTGATAGTCAGCTATGTCGGGCCAAAACAGAGTAAACTGTACGGCCTTGAAAACCTGACATCAAAACTGCCCGCTGTCAAGAAAGCATCCGGACACGTCGAGTTCAAGTACAAGATGATGTGGACGGCGCTGGTAGTTATTCTTTATTTTGCGCTCACAAACGTCTATGTGTACGGCCTGAACGTGTCCAAGAGCATTGACGTATTCCAGTCATTCAGGGCGATCTTTGCAGGGGCACAGGGCTCACTGATGGACCTGGGAATCGGCCCTATCGTCACAGCAAGCATTGTAATGCAGCTTTTTGCCGGTGCAAAGATATTCAACATAGACCTTCAGAATTCTGAGGACAAGGCAGTATATCAGGGAGTTCAGAAACTGCTCATCATACTGATGATTTTTGTTGAGGCCATTCCACAGGCATTCGGTTATCTTGTGCCTGATTCCGGGTTCGTAGCAAACCTGAACGGCATCGCCCCCGGTTACGGAGAATTCCTTGCCCAGAGCATCATAATCCTGCAGCTTTTCCTCGGATCTTACCTGGTCTTTCTCTTCGATGAACTTGTGTCAAAATACGGCATCGGCTCGGGAGTTTCACTTTTCATCGCAGCCGGAGTTTCACAGCAGCTTATCACGGGCGCCTTCAACTGGGTCCCGAGCACTCTCGGCCTTCCGCTCAGTATAACCAACCCTCCTGTGGGAACGATACCAAAAATATTCTACCTGGTCGCAACCGCGCCGTCATCGTTCTTCACGAGCACCGGACTTGAGAGGATTCTGATCATCAAGCCAAATCCTGTCATAGCCCTGATTGGAACTGTCCTGATATTCTTCCTGGTAGCTTACTTCCAGAGCAGCAAGATAGAACTGCCAATAAGCCACGAACGGGTGAGAGGGGCCAGAGGAAGGTACCCAATACAGCTTTTCTACGCGTCAAACATACCGGTCATACTGGCGACGGCGCTACTTGCAAACGTATCAATGTGGACTCTTCTGTTCTGGAATTCACCTGTTCTCAGCCATGTTCCGCTTTTAGGGCATAATCCGCTTTTAGGTTCATATCCAACGGCTCTTCAGCTGAGTACGTACGGAAGTGCTATATCTTCCACCACACCCACAGGCGGACTCGCATTTTATTTAGCAACTCCGCAGGGGATACAGGACTGGGTGCTGCCCATGGCCAGCCCGAAACAGTTTGCCTTCATACTCTTCGGCCACACGG
>JBJKSW010000078.1:0-4261 GCA_046703525.1 Thermoplasmataceae archaeon | reverse complement strand
ATTATCAGCAGGGTTCCGCGGCCATGGGAACTGTTGGAAAATGAAAATTCAAAGACACTTCCTGCATCGGCGTTCCAGGTGGCAGCGGTGTTCCACTTTATCCTTGCAATTTCCGGGGGATTGTACTCAAGAACCTTTCCCACCTCCACACCCCTCTCAAGAACCCTGCCGCCTTTGTAAGGCTCGAATTTCAACCCCTTCTTTTCCATGTGTGCCGGCAAATCCTTGAAAAAAGATTCAAATGCCTCGCTTGTGGAAAGGTTTTCCAGGACTATCCTGAGTTCTATACTCAATTATGTTTCCTCTTACTGGATCATGCAAGCACGAAGATAATATAGCTGTTGACAAGAGGCAGATAAGACAGGCAAGTTCGGGCACTTGCACATGAGCTGTCTTTGGATGACAAACGCAAGAGACAGACAAACATAGGATAAATGTCTCCTGAATCTAACATTGTGATCTATCTTCTCACCTTCACGCTTGTGGCGGTGGTCATTGTTCTGACACCAGGCCGATGTTGCTCTGGTTATCAGAAACACAGTAAGGATAGGCAGAAAAGGCGGCATACTCACCTCCTTTGGAATAGTCTCGGGAGTTCTTGTATGGGCTGCAGCATCAGCTGCAGGACTTGCTGTGCTGCTTCAGGAAAGCGCTCTCTCATTTACGGTTGTGCGAATTGCTGTTGCCGCTTACCTGACATATCTTGGGCTAAGCGCTCTAATATCAATTCTCAGAAGGAAGTACGAGAGCATTGAGTTTCCCAGAAACAGGCTTGCAGTCCTGGGAAAGATAAAATCGCCGTTTGCACAGGGAGCCCTTAACAACATACTCAACCCTAAGATGGCAATTCAGTTCATCAGCCTGATACCTCAGTTCATCACTTCCGGGAAAGGCCATTTCTTCGGATCGCTTTCACTGGCTCTGATCTTTGGTTCCATGGGCCTGGTCTGGCTTCTCTTCTTCTCAACTGTAGTTGCAACAGGGAAGAATTACCTGGGGAGTCAAAGGGCAAGAAGGGCGTTTGACGCAGCTTCATGTACCGTATTAATTGGGCTCGGCCCCTCAATCGGGCTGCGAGTGTAATGATTAAGACTGTGAAACGCGTCATGTGCCCATAATGGGACCCGCAGATATCCCTGTTGCAGGAGGTAGGCCTGAATGAGCAGGTTTGTTGCTTTCCTGAGGGGCGTGAATCTTGGGGGGCAGAACAAGATTTTGAAGGGAGACCTTGTCGCTGCGTTCAATGCTATAGGACTCAAGGATGTCAGGACATACATCCAGAGCGGGAACATCCTGTTTACGAGCGGACAGGCCATTCCTCAACCTGAGAGTATTGAAAACAGCATACAGAGAGTCACCGGAATGAAAATCAGGGCTGTATTGCGCTCTTCAGATGATATTGACAAGGTAGTTTCAGATTGCCCGTTCAAGGACCAGGAGGTGAGCCATTTGCTCAAGAATTCTCCAATACCCGCCTTTCATGTGGTGTTCTTTCCACAAGTGGTTGTCGAAGAAAAGCTGGCAGGCAAGGAGATACCGCTGGGTGCAGGCGAGGAATTCCGCGTCAATGGCCGGGAAGTTTACCTGCTCCTTCCCTACGGCGTTTCCAGGTCAAAGCTGCCCCAGTTTATCCTCAATGTGGACGACTCCTCGACCATGAGGAACTGGAACACCGTTGGGAAAATTAAGCAAATTCTGGACAGTCAAACCTGAGTGGGCTGTAGTTTGAAAATCCTCTTTATTGGAATTCTGAATGTTGTGCAAACCCAGTGAATACAGGCTTTGGCATGTTATATGTTGACAAAGGACTCTTACAAATTAGGGTCACTGTTCTTGAAGAGGTTGCAAATATAAAAATGAGCAAATATGAATAACCTTCAAGTTGACACTGTTAATGTTGGCATTGATGGACCAGAAACAGCAAACTGGCCAAGATATCTTGGTGCTGTAGGGGGATTCCTGAAATCAAGGATGTTCACCCATCGGCCGTTTTTCCTCGCCCATGCGATGACCTTCGGGTGCAACTCAAGGTGCAAGAGCTGCACTTACTGGAAGAACACGCCCAGGATGAAAGAGGACCTGAAGACAGAAGAGGTGTACGACCTTCTGGATGAGGGTTACGCAGCGGGCCTTCGGGGATATTACATGTTTGGCGGCGAGCCTCTTGTGAGGAGGGACATTGGCTCAATAACAGACTATGCAAGAGCAAAGGGGTACATTACCGCAATGAACACAAACGGCTCACTTCTGGAAAAAAAGGCAGCCGACCTTGAAGGGCTGGATTTCGCTTTTGTGTCCATTGACTACCACAACGATTATGATGACATCATCAGAGGAAGGGCTGGACACTTCAAGGAAGCAATGAAGGGCATCAGGGCCCTTCAGGAGCAGACCAGGGCCAAAATATGCATCGTTACTACTATAAGCACACTCAACTGGGACACTATAGAGCCCATGGCTGAGCTTGCGAAGGACCTTGGAGTTGGAATATCCTACAACTCAGTGGAGCAGTCTCTTGACTTTGGCCAGACAGACAGCGACTCCACCCCGAATTTTGAGATTGGGCTTGACAGGGACAGGCAGCAGCTATTCTATGGGGCACTGAAGGAACTGGCAGATAAGAGCTATCCACTGATGGAAACTGAGATAGTCCTCAGGGACTATGTTGGCGGAAAGCCATGGAAGTGCCATTTTCCGAAAATGTTCGTTTATGTCACTCCAGACAGAAAAGTGTACAACTGCGACTATACATATGCAGTGGATCTTAAGCAAACAAGGCTTTCGGATTACCTCAAAAGCAAGGATTTCAGGGACTATTCTAAGAAAGCAGAGAGCTGCAACCTCTGCACCAGGACATGCGTCAGATCATACTCATACACATATGACATGGAGATTTCCCAGTTCAGGGACCTTATCAGAGAGAGGAATCTTAACAACTCTGCTGGATTCGGTAATGGCACAAGTCACAGGGAGCCAAGAGGGCAGAGCGTGAGGGGATAACTACAACACTGTGGCGTTCGTCCGGTCTCGGTTCCTATGTCTGTCTCCGGGGATTAATAAGAGAACACAGCAAATCTTAAGAATGGTCCCGTCGGAATTTGAAGGCGAGACCTCCTGCTTGCAAGGCGCATTTTGGTTTTTCTGAAAGAAAATGTTGAGGATTCAAGGATATTTTTTCGAAGATGGCATTATCTTAAGCCAATATGATCAGTATGATTCCAACCCTACTCCTTCAATTCCTGAAAAATGGTTAATATTTCTTGTCAGAACAAGCTCTCCACTTGTCCTGCATATCCCTGCAATCATGGCGTCTTCTGGGTCGATGGTGAGCCCACTTCTCTTCTTGTACGCATATATCTCTCCAGCTTCTTTTGCGGACTCAAAATCTAGGGGCAATATCTGAAGATTCCCAAGAACCCTATCTATTTTCCTGCTTTCATGTATCTTTTTACTGCTTAGGTTGAATCCCACATAAAGTTCAAGGATTGATATTGTTGTGAGATAAACCGGAGCGCTGTCTTCTTCAAGCGTGATCTCCTTTTCTACGGCAGACTTATCGTCTCTCATGAGGTCTATGAGAAATGTTGTGTCGGCTATCACTTCTATTCCAACCTCTCAAAAAGCTTTTCAATTTTCTCCCTGCTTACTTTTCTGGACTCCTCAATACTACTTCTAATGGACTCAGCTTCGTCTTTTGAAAGGGTACCCCTTAGTTCAAGCAGAGTGGCTTTTGAGGTCAGCCTGTTTATAACATCAGTGAAACTTTCCTTTTTGCCTTTGAATCTCTTCAACTAATTGTAAGCTTCATCTGAGATTGATATATTCTTGCTTGACATGATTATACACATATGTGTGTGTATTAAAAATTTTGTCAAATTTACTGAGGAACCGCTATTTCATGATTTAGTCCAAAACACAAATTTCGATATCGGTGAACTGAAAATTTCAGAATGGAACGGTCGGGATTTGATTAATGTTTTAAGTGAATACCGTTGAAGGTTCTTGGGACATGAAGGGAGTTGCTGTTCTGGCATTATACCTGGGATTTATACTTATGCCCGATTAAAAGCTTCGCAAATAGAAGAGAAAAAGCATATTACGGTATTCACAGGGCTGTTTCTATACCAAGCTTCTTGGCTGCTGCATTAAGTCCCCTGTCAGCCGAGCAGAACACAGTGGTCCCGGCTTCAATACAGGTTTCTAGCTGAATTGCATCTACAATGTATATGTGTTGTTCAAGAACTGTCTCGACAGCTTTCCT
>JBJKSW010000077.1:0-5189 GCA_046703525.1 Thermoplasmataceae archaeon | reverse complement strand
TTGGCCCGGAGATCACAAGTGATCTGGATCTGTCTGAAGAATTGAAGAAGGTTATCCCTGATCCGGTGGCTGACGGCATGGAGGATGACTTCACCAGGCAGCTTTTCAGCTCACTATCTTCCATAGGGCTGGGCATGCTGAACTTCAGGAGGACCCCGTTTGATGCACTTCTCACCGAGCAGATGAAGTCCATAGTGCTGCTGGATCTGGTGCGTGATATGCTGATCCATGGCCCGAGGATTGAATCCATGAAGAATATTGCAGACATCATAGGTAATGAATCCATCATAGTGCCAAGAACCAGGACAGACAAGGATAACATCCATGGCTGCCCTGTGGTGAGTGTTGATGATCTGGCAAAAATCGGGGAGCCGGATGATCTTCTGAACCTGATAGCCAGGAAGAAAAGTTCCAGATGATTTCTGTTTACTCACTGTCAGATAACAGGGTATTATTTGTATTCTGGGGCATAAAAGGACTCATACGCGACGGTGACGCTCTGAGGGATGAACTCCTCAAGGCAAAACCTGAAAGGATTTACGTTTGCATTTCACAGGGGGAGGTGGAAGGGCTGAAAAAGTTCCTGCAGGATCCGTTCCAGGTAAATCTCAGTGACTATGAAGTGCTGTATGGCGTTGCACTTTCGCGTTACGGCGAAGTGATGACCCCGCCCCCCATATACATAGAGCCGATTGTATACTCAGAGAAGTTCAACGTGGAAATTACCGGGCTGGATTATCCGGAGGATGAGTATGCCAGAATTTACGCAGAGACCGTCAGGCCGAGGGATCTCATGATACACTCCGTGCGCAAGAAATCCGTAGGCAGAAAGAAATTTCCGCAGGAAACGCCAGAGGATTTTGTGCTGGAATGGGACAGCGTGATGACACGAAACCCAAGGCTCAGGAGAATTGAAGAGCTGAGGCTTGAGAGAATGTTTGACACATTCCTTGACAGTTTTTCTGCTGCAAAGGACAGCAGAAGCTTCCTCGTCATGGACTATGAGAAATGCAGCGGCTTCAGGCAGCGGCTTGAAGATTCCGGGTTCAGTCCCGTTTCTTCCTGAATCCTGCAAAAATTATGAAAACTTCGCTGCTTCCTTGCCTGGTGGCCCTGGATGTGGTCAGCCGTGCACTGTTGAATCCAGCCTTATGCTGCTGCACGAACCCCTTTGTCATGTCACCCTGGAACTGCTTGAGCAGTACTGTACCTCCATGGCACAGGAACCTCCCGCATAGGAGCATCACGCGCTGGCAAAGCTCCACGGATAGGGCATGGTCCCTGTGGCTTATGCCGCTGGTCTTGGCCATTGTATCCGACAGGATGACATCAAAACACCCTCCGGCTTTCGTCGCGGCATAACTGCCTATTTCATTCTCAACCCTGTCAGAATAGATGTCACCTCGGATGAAATCAACACCATCTATTGGCTCCTGGCGGCTTATGTCAATGGACAGCACAGGGCCTGAGGTGTTTTCAGTTATCACCTGAGACCATCCGCCCGGTGAGGAACCCAGCTCAAGTACCCTCTCATTTCCACTGAAAATTGCAAACCTCTCCTGTATTTCAAGGAGCTTGTAGGCAGCCCTGCTCCTGTAATGCTCCCTCTTGGCCTTGTAATAATAAGTATCCTTTCTTTCTCTCATCTTTGTTTATGCTTCGCCTATAAACTTCCTGTATTCCGCGGAACTCATTCCAGTAACGCTTCCGGAACTGCTAACTCTCATCTTGACCATCCAGTTGCCGTAACTGTCATCGTTGATTACTTCAGGCTTGCTTTCCAGCTTGGTGTTCACTTCAAGAATCTCACCGTCTGCCGGCGAATACACATCTTCTGCAGACTTTACTGATTCCACGGTCAGAAGCACCTCTCCTGCCTTTCTTGCCTCACCAACCTTTGGAAAATCCACATATACGATATCAGTAAGCTGATGCTGAGCGTAGTCGGTTATACCCATGGTGAGGACATCTCCGTCGACTCTGAACCATTCATGTGATTTGGTGTATTTCAGATCTTCAGGCACGCTGGACATAACAGGACATCGAACACATGAATAATAAGGTTATATCGGGCATCTCAATGTGAAAGTTGGAGCTCAGGCTTTCCAGGATCATGTGGCTTGTACGGTATTCATTTGACCGCCATTGTTATGAGCGAATTCAGGATCAGGATTACGGGGGGATATTATCAGGGCCTTTGTTGCAGCTGCTTTCGAAAAGAATGAAGAGCTCAACGCACTTATGCTAGTACTTTCTGCCAATAACACTTTGAGGACCATCGGGGAAAAGCAGAGGCATGTGACCCTCCTGTTCTTTTCAGATATCACAAAAGAAGACTCGGACCAGATATGCAGGGCAGTCAGAGCATGCGGTAGCCGCTCATTCACATCAGTATCAACTGGAATAACAGGGTTTCCTTCGCCCTCAAGAGCCAACGTTACGGTTCTTCTGCTTGATTCGCCTGAACTCAAGGCCATCCATAATGAAATACGGTCAAAATCTCCGCCAAAATATGATAACAAGGAATTCAGGCCGCACATCACACTTGCGAGATCCAGGAGGAGGCCGTCTAACGTAAAGGAGTATGAAAATTCTGGAGTGGGCCTGAAACTGAGATTTGACAGAATTTCCCTGTTCAGCAGCACGCTCACTCCTGAAGGGCCCATTTACAAGGAGCTGTGCGCCCTTCAGCTTATGTAGTTGGTTTTTTCTGAATCCTCTTTCTTCTCTTCCTTCTTCTTTACCAGTTCCTTGTCGCTGAACTGTATATAGTAGAGGCTTGAAACTGGTATCAGACGCAGGCCGGTCTTCCCGCCCTTTTC
Organism: Thermoplasmataceae archaeon; assembly: GCA_046703525.1. GTDB lineage: Archaea > Thermoplasmatota > Thermoplasmata > Thermoplasmatales > Thermoplasmataceae > WAQW01. Next base: position 2,367 of record JBJKSW010000077.1, on the reverse strand, counting down.
CTTCACCTTGAAAACAACGGCGCCTTCTTCTCCAAGGATCGTGTAACCAACAAATTCTCCCTCCGTCTTCATGGGGGATTCTGAACCGACGTTCGAGAACACAGTATACTTGCCACCTTTTTTAATTTCAATCATTTCCATAGGAATTCCCAGTCCTGACAGGATATTCATCAGATTCGGCAAACTAATCAACCTGATAATTTGGAAGATTAATAAATTAATTGCCCTGCTGCAACCACTATTTCCCTTTTGAAAGAAGCTTCTCTATAGTCTCCACTGTCTTTCTGTAGTTATCCAGGGCCATTTTCAGGTTCACTTCAACCCAGTTCCAGGCTCTGAGAAGGTTGCCTGACCTCAGTCTGTATTTCTTTGTCTTGCCGTCCTGAAGCTCTTCAAGGATGTCCATTGTCTTTAGCTTGTTGAGATGCCTGTAAAGTGTTGTCCTGCTGGTCTTGAGATAAGCCAGAAGCTCATCTCCTGTCCAGTACCTGTCTCCATGAACAAGGAAACACTCCTTGAAAAGTCTGAAGTATGCCGATCTGAATATGCTTGCGTAATCGGTTTCCGGTTTCAGCCTTGGTATGTATCCAATGTCAGATAGGAAGTATGCAATGGTCTTGTCGAGATCATTTTCCACCACTCTGGCTGGTGAAGACACAACTGTGATCTTAAACATGCATATCTGTTGCTGAAATATTCATAACGTTATAAATGATTGCTGGGAAAATAGAGGAAAAACAGATGAAAATCGGCAGGTTTGAGGTAGGCAGGTACTCAAAAAACATAGTCACTTCTTTGTACAGGAGCAACAGCGATAAACTGATCGATCTGTTTAAACGTTCAACACTTCCTGTGGATCGTATCTATGAAATAAGGTACGACCTCTTTGATACTAGGTCCCCGGATGACCTTCGCGGATTGATTAGAGATCTCAACGACCTTTCGTTATCCTATATTTTTACATACAGGGGAAGTGAAAAGGAATGCTTCAGCTACAATTCCATAGCTTCCGTTAACGGCGCTACCGCCATCGACATAGACATTTCACTTCTGGAAAAGTCGACCGACATTTCGGCACCAGTTATCGCATCTGCCCATCTTTTTAACAGGCGGCCGTCGCCTGGTGATGCAAGGCGCATGCTGGACTCGGGGCACGAAATGGTCAAGCTGGCAGTGAAGTACACAACTTTTGGTGATTTCCTGGCAGATCTCTCGATGCTGTGCGGCATGCGTGAAAAATATGCCAAAGCGTTCGCCTTCATCCCCATGGGGGAAGAATCAAGAGCGATGAGGGTGGTTTCACTGCTCATGCTCTCAGATACCGCCTACGCAAAACACGATCTGCAAACTGCAGAGGGCCAGCTGACTTATGACGAATACTCAAGCATTCTCAACATGACTTCATAGATATTTCAGAGGAATGAAGCCCTGTATATTCCTATGATTCCTGCACTCATGAAACCCACTGCCAGCGCTGCAAGAAGAAGGCCCATTATCCTTGTTATTATGAGAGAACCTGTCTTTCCGAGGCGGCCAAACAGGACAGTTGAGAGCCTGAGAACGATGAATGCAAGTATCATAACAAGAATTACTGCCCCAAGAACGGTCATCCTTCCAAGCAGATCAATGCCGGTTGAGTTGAAGTAGATAATCGAAGTTGTTATGGTGCCAGGTCCAGCCAGCAGCGGAACTCCTATGGGAACCACTCCAATGGATTCCTTCTCCATAGATTCATCTTTCTCCTCCCTGGTAAGTTTGGTGTTTGATACCCTACCCTGCAGCATGTCAAAGGCCACCTTGAACAGGAGCACACCCCCTGCAACTTCAAAATCTGCAATGTCAATTCCGAGCACATCGAAGACATATACGCCCACAAGCATGAATCCAATGATCATGCCGCCCGCAACAATGATACTCCTCCTTACCACCATCTTCCTGTCCTCTTTCGTGTAGCCGGTGGTGAGTGCCATGAGAGTCGGAACTGCCCCTATGGGATTCAGAATGGAAAAAACAGAAACGAACGCAGTTACAAAGAGAACCACATCGTTCACCTGGCCACCCCCATGGTTTCTGTCAGGATAATGCAGGGCATGCCTTCCTGGCAGCGCTTTTCAGCATCCCCGACTGTCCCATAAGTGGCTTGAAACGGGTATTCTCCGCATAATTGTCCAGTGCCCGGCATAAATCCGTCCTTCAATTCATTCTCATGGTGGACATTATGAACTTCTGCTACGCCAATAGGCAGTGGTTTTCTCCTGCATGCCAGGTCTGCCTCCTGTATTGAAGGCATTTTACATTCGTACTGAATGAGACTTGGAAACGAGTCACAGCCGAGAGTGCCCGGACAGATACCAGAAGGCAACAGGG